>CAMMYR010000156.1 GCA_946528255.1 uncultured Methanomicrobiales archaeon
ACGATCGCGATGGCCTTGGCGTGCTTCAGGGAGAACCTGGCCGAACGGTCGAAGGACTTCTGCCCCAGCCTGCCGCAGGCGGCGTACCAGCCGCGGGTGGACTTCCCTCCCTCGCGGAAGGAATCCATCTTCGACGGCCAGAACACCCTGTCCCCGACCTGGGCCAGGATGGCCGGGATCAGGGTGAGCGCGGCCAGCAGGGCCACGAGGATCCCCAGCGCCAGGCAGATGCCCATGGTGGAGACCAGGCTGTAGGAGCAGACCGCCATGGCGCCGAATCCTATGATGACCGATGCGCCGGATGTCGCTATTGACTCGCCGGCCCAGGCGACCGCCTCGTGCAGCGCCTCCTCGTGGGGGCGGCCGGAGCGGAGCTCCTCCCTGTAGCGGGCGATGATGAAGATGCAGTAATCGCAGCCGGCGCCCATCATCGACACCAGCAGCATCATCTCGGTGATGAAGAAGATGTTCAGGACCTGCCCCAGCGCTAATATCAGCGCCAGGACTACCACGAAGGCGAACCCTATGGTGATCGGGGGCGTGGCGGATGTGACGAAGGATCTGAAGAAAAGACCAACCAGGAGCAGGATCAGCAGGACCGTGAACGGGTCGATGCGGGAGATGTCCTCCATGGCGCCGGCGGACATGTCGTGGGAAATGGCGGGGTTGCCGGTGATGTACACAGCGGCATCCAGATCCTCCCCGTGCGCATAATCGGATACGACGCCGGATATGAACGCCCTCAGGTCCGGGGTATCGTCGGTGATGTACGAGCCGCTGTACCCTTCGGCGTAGGTGATGATGACCATCAGTATCCCCGAGCCGTCCTCGGACAGCATCGGGGGCATGGCCATTACAGAGGATAGCTTCGAGCTCTTCCCGTCCTTGTAATCGGCGTAATGGTCGCTCAGGGCGCCGTATATCCCCGTGGCCTGGGACATCCCCTCGGAATCATCGAAGTGGATGACGGCGATCGGGGAGCTGGTGAAGTCCCCCTGGGAATTGTCGAAGAACTCCGAGATTATGCCGAGCCCTATCACGGACTCCGAGCCCTCGCCCGCCATCTCGTTGGTGTCATAGCTCATGACCTCCCCTGACTTGAGCGCCAGCGGCACCGAGGCCACGAGGACCACCAGCCATATGGCGATTATGGCCTTGGAATGCGATAGTATGGCATCCGCGAGCCGGTCGAATATCATAGGATACGGGAATCATTGCGACCTAAAAATGGTATCCATGGGCGGATGGCCCATGGGGTATGAGCCCGGCCAACTAGCCGGGCTCGGAAGTGCCCGCGCCTCATCGCCACGGGCAGGATCATGAACATCATGACCAGCCCCGCGATGATCAGCATGGCATCGTTGTCCGAATCGCTCGCTTCGGGCAGCTCGATGCCTCCCAGGTACTCGGTGACGGACGGACGGTCATCCGGGGTCTGGGCGTAGCGGTTGCTCCAGATGGCGAAGAGGGCCATATCCGACTCCACGGGGTCGCCGAAGTTCCACATCTCCTTCCCCTCCGGATCCACCGACCATCCGAGGAAGCCGAATCCGAAGGCGTGGGGGACGGCGGGGGTTTCTAGATACCCTCCCGCCTCCACCGTCTGGCTCTGGGTCTGCGCGCCGTGGCCCTGCATGTCGAAGGTGACCGTATAGGAGGCATCCGCATCCGCGGATGCCATGACGAAGGGAGCTGCGGCGACGATCAACGCCGCGAGGACCGCCAGAGGTAACACGGCCCTCATTCCTCCCCCTCCTCCTTCTTCTCTTCAGGCGGCGCACCGTCGATGTACTCCACGGGCGTCGCCTTCAGCCCGACCACTCCCGCTATGACCACGACCATGAACAGCGCTGAAAGCACGCTGAGGGAGTCGAGGCCGAGGATGGCTGACACTATCACGGTCAGGCTCACTCCCACGCCGATCCACACCGCGTACGCGGTCGTGAATGCGATGCCGTGCCTCATGGGCCATTCCATGCATATCATGCTCAGTGCCAGGAAGAATATGGTTATCAGGTCCCAGTACCAGATTGTGAACTTCTCGGTGAAATCCACTCCGATGGACCATCCGATCTGGAACACCCCTCCCAGGAGCAGGACTATCCACGCCAGTGTGTGCTCGTTGGATATCTTCAGCATATCAGATGCCTCCCGCGAGCCTTACGCCTATGATGCCCACCACGATCATGGCCACGAAGGCCACCCTGCGGGGCGTCAGCTTCTCCCTGTACATCACGCGGCCTATGGCCACGATCCCGGCTGCGCCGATACCCGCGAGCACCGCATAGGCGACACCGGGGCCGATATAGGCGTCTCCGTTGTCGTCCCTCATTCCGACGCAATAAGCCAGAAGGTACAGGCACAGCAGCACCAGAATGATCGCCGCGGCGGCCCATCCCTTCTTCTTGAAATTCTCGGATTTATCGAGGCATGTGACCCATATGGGTTCGATGATGCTCGCGATGATGAGTATCACCCATGCCATTACCTGTCCGTCCATAATGTAAAAGCGCTTATGAGGGTATATTAAAATTGCACGCTCCGGACCCCGAAAAGTGTTGATTTGTCCTCATAGTTAATAAAGGTATCGGAAATAATGATGAATCAATATTAAAAGTCGACGGTTTTCCGATGGTCTTATATACAGATAACAAACACGGTATGTTGGATGTATTGTCCGCATCTCCGCATTATCTTTATTAGAGGGTCGTCGTTAGGATGATTGATAACAATGGTCGACGAGAAGGCTATTCAGGCGGCACAGGAGAAGTTCGGTGCCCTCCTCAGGAAGCAGCTCGAGAGGGTCGAGGTCCTCAAGAACGAGGGCGATTGGATCGACTACTCCAAGCTGGACAAGCTCATAATAGGCGTTTGCGGCGGAGACGGCATCGGACCGTACATCTGCGCATCCGCCCAGAAGGTCATGGAGTTCCTCCTGGCCGACAAGATAAAGGCCGGCAAGGTCGAGATCAGGCAGATCGACGGGCTCACCATCGAGAGGAGGGCGGAGGTCCTGAAGGCCATCCCCGACGACACCCTCGCCGAGCTCAAGCAGTGCCATGTCATCCTCAAGGGACCCACCACCACCCCCGCCAAGGGAGACCCCTGGCCCAACATCGAGAGCGCCAACGTCG
>CAMMYR010000157.1 GCA_946528255.1 uncultured Methanomicrobiales archaeon
GGGGTCACTACGTACTCGTGCTCCCCGTCCGGAGCGAGGCCGACTGACGCCTCCCACCCCGGTCCGCTGTACGACGAGATCACCGACAGCCCGTCGGATTGCGGGAGCATCCACGTGTCCGCATAGCAGGGCTTCCTCCTGGTATCCTCCGGGATGGAGGCGGCCATGAGGGGGCCGAACCTGCGGGGGACCCCGACCCTGGAGGGCACCGCCCTGGAGAGGTCGATGCTGGCCGTGGAACCGGGGGCGATCATCCCGCTCATGGGGACACCATCCCGTCCACGATCCTCCTGATGCCCTCCTCTATGGTGTCGAGGCACCTCCTGCTGCGCTCCCTGCACGAATCGCAGTCCCCTCCGCCTGGGCAATCCCAATCCAGCATGTCCCTCGCGAAACCAACCGAATCCTTGGGGAAGTCCTCCCAAGCGCGGGCTGTAACCTTGTCCGGTGAGAGCTTGCATCCGGCGCATCTCCTGTCCGAAGGCGGCTCCAGCAGCGTCCACCTCATCAGCGATGCCGCCTCGCCTATGGCCGACCCGGAGCTGCCGGAGATCTCCACGTCGTTCCCGTTCCTCAGTATGACGGAATCCGCCCTAGGGGTCCCGGACATGCACCTCACGGCGCATCCCATGCACTTCTCGCTCGACGGATCCGGCGCATCACCGCATCCCGCGCAGTCTATGACGAGGGATCTGCCCTCCATCATAGCCCTGCGCTCTCCTTCTTCCTTATGGGGCATCAGCGCCCCGAGCAGAACTTTCAGGTCCATGGATGCCTCTCGCTCTGATGGAATATATAGCAGGGGGCGTACGGTTACACTTTGAAGCTAACATCGCTAACTTGGCATGTTTGATATAATCACGAGTGATACTATCGTCCGGTGAGACTAATGAAGAACTACTACGACAAGGATGGCAACTATGTAGCTTTCAAGGACTCCGAGGGCCGCTACTTCAGGTCCGACGGGGAGTACCTGGGATTCAAGGATTCCGAGGGCAGGTTCTTCGACGGCAAGGGCGAGCTCGTGCTGAGGGAGATCGACGACCGATCGCGGGATCACCATGCAGGGCGATGCCCATACGGCTCAGGACCCCCAATGCGCGGACCGCGAGGCCGCATCCTGCGCCAGGCTGATGCTGGCCGATGATTATTACTTCGGGCACGGGGTCGAGAAGTCCCCGGAGAAGGCGGCCGAGATCCTCAGGGAGGAGGCCGAGGCGGGATAGGCCAAGGCCCAATACAAGTACGCCCAGATGCTCCAGGTGGGGGATTCCGTCCCCCAACCCCACGAGGGTGCCGCCTACTGGTTCCGGAAGGCCGCGGAGCAGGGCCACGAAAAGGCCATGTACTTCCTCGGCTCATGCTACGAAGAGGGCGAAGGGGTGGAGAAGTCCATCGATCAGGCGCTCTATTGGTACAGGCGCTCGGCGGAGCTGGGCTTCAGCCTGTCACAGTGCGTCCTCGGGGTCAAGTACCTCTACGGAGACGGCGTGGATCCCTCCTACGAGGAGGCGCTGAAGTGGTTCACCGAGGCGGCCATGAAAGGGGATGATCTCTCCCAGATGGAGCTCGGGCGCATGTACGAGGATGGCCTCGGCGTGGAGCAGTCGTACGCAGAGGCTGCCAGATGGTACCTGTTCTCAGCAACCAAGGGATGCGACCAGGCGCAGGCGTACCTCGGATGCCTGTACCTGGACGGCGACGGCGTGGAGCAGTCGTATAGGCATGCACTGTACTGGTTCAGGAAAGCCTCCGCCCAGGGGAACAAACTGGCCGATTTCTGCCTCGGCATGATGTACATCGACGGGATCGGGGTGGACCAATCGTTCCGCTATGCGGCGGAATACCTCCGCAGGTCCGCCGCCGACGGGGACCCGTTTTCGGAATACTGGCTCGGATAGCTATACATCAACGGATAGGGCGTCCCGGAATCCCTGGAGGTGGGCATGGGATTCCTCATGGATTCCGCGGATAAAGGGTATGAGCCGGCCATCCAGGCCCTGGAGGTCATGGAGACCGGAGGGGCATGCGATCAGGATATCTTCTGCCCTGGACCGTACCGACCCAGTTTTTATCTATCCGCGAACCATCGTCATCGCATGAATCCGGAGATCCTATCGCCCGTCGGAACCCCCGAGGGCCTCTCGGCCCCCATGGACGGGGGATGCGACGCAGTCTACCTGGCAGGTAAGAGCTTCGGTGCCAGGGCGATGGCCAAGAATTTCACAGACAAGCAGCTGGAGGGCGCGGTGAATTATGCGCACGACAGAGGGGTGAAGGTATACGTCACGGTCAACACGCTGATTAGAAACAGCGAGATGGAGGAGGCCGTGTCGATGGTCAGGTTCTTGGCCGATATCGGTGCCGACGCCGTCCTGATCCAGGACTTCGGGCTTCTGAAGAACCTGCGCAGCATAGATATCCCGAAGCACGCGTCCACCCAGATGCAGATCCATTCCCTGGAAGGCCTGAAATGGTGCGAGGAGAACGGACTGAGCAGGGCGGTACTGGCCCGCGAGCTGACGCTGGAAGAGCTCAAGGAGATAATCCCGGATTCACCCGTGGAGACAGAGGTGTTCGTACACGGCGGGCTCTGCCACTGCATGTCCGGCGGCTGCTACATGTCCGCCTTCATCGGCGGCAGGAGCGGCAACAGGGGCGCATGCGCCCAGCCCTGCAGGAAATACTACGAGGGCGATGTCAACAAAGGGTTCATGCTCAGCAGCGCCGACATAAACGGCATAGACCACATAACCCAGCTGAAAGCCCTCGGCGTGGATTCCTTCAAGATCGAGGGGAGGATGAAATCCCCGATATACGGGTATCTGACCGCCAAAGCGTACAGGATGGCCAGGGACGGTCTCGTCGGCCCGGAGCTCCGCGAGGTCCTGGATATGATCGATGTGGCCTTCAACAGGGGTTCCGCCCCGGTGTACCTGGACGGTGTCAAGACCATCGTCCAGCCGGATTTCGCCGACAACCGCGGGGCCCCCATCGGGACGGTGAAGATCCGCAGCAACACCATCCAGACGGATGCGCGCTTCTCGCCCGGGGATGGGCTGTCACTGTACAACGGCAGCGAGAAGATCGGCGGATTCAAGGTCAAGGA
>CAMMYR010000158.1 GCA_946528255.1 uncultured Methanomicrobiales archaeon
GACCTTACCCAGAGGGAGAACATGGGGTACATGGCGGTCTCGGAGGTGGGCCTCACTACAAGCCTCACATCCAGCTCGTCCAGCCCCGCATGGGTGACCCAGTACACCTCGGAGTCGAATCCCTTGATGTGGTCCTTCTCCTTGGCGAACTCCGTCTCGGGGATCATCAGGGGGAAGCACACCTCGTCATGGCCGGTGGCGTCGAACTCCTCGCGGATGTACCCGTCGATCTGCCTCATGATCTTCCAGCCGTAGGGCGTCCAGACGTTCATCCCCTTTATGGGGTATCTCTTGTCGGAGAGCCCCGCCTTCTCGACGATGTCGAGGTACCAGTCGGAGAAGTTGTCCTCCTTGAGGCTCATCTCATCCCTTCCTGATGGCTTCGGCGATTATGCCGGCGACGGATATGTGCGAGACCTCGTTCTCGAGGGTGTTGCAGCACAGGACCGCATCCAGTGCGCTCCCGGTGAGCCTCTCGATGGCGTTGTTAACGAACACACCGTGGGTGCAGGCGACGGACACGCTGTTGGCCCCGGCCTCCCTGAGGGCGGACGCGGCGGCGATGATGGTCCCGCCTGTGGAGATCATGTCGTCGACGATCAGGATGCTCTTGCCCTTGCAGTCCATCTTGGCGGGCGCGATCTTCACGTCCACCCCGGACAGGCGGGTCTTCTCCAGATGGTCGTAGGGGAGCCCCATTCTGTCGCCAACGTCCTTGGCGCGGCCGGCGGCCCCTATGTCGGGGGACAGGACCATGTCGATGCCCCTGCCCTTGAAGTAGTCCGCTATGACGGACGCGGCCTTCAGGTCGGTGTGGGCGCAGGAGAAGTAGTCCAGGATCGCCTCCTTGTGGATGTCGATGGTGATCACGCGGTCGCAGTCCATGTCCAGGTGGCGGCACATGACCTTGGCGCTCTCGGGCTCGCCGGGCTTGAAGACCCTGTCCTGCCTGGCGTATCCGAAGTAGGGGATGACCAGGGTGATGGTCTTGGCGCCCATCCTGCGGACGGCGTCCTGCAGGAGGAACATCTCGATCATGTTGCTGTCCGGATAGGTGTTCTGGACGATGACCACGTCGTCGTTGAGCTCCTCGCTGTCGATGCGGGTGTAGCACTCGCCGTCGGGGAACTTGGTGGATGCGGCCTGTATGTATTGGCAATCGAGGATGGACGCCAGCTCTTTCGCCAGGTCCCTCGAGGAAGAACCGCCTACGATTATCATAATCACGCGTAGCGCGTGCCTGTAAATATAACCTACATCGGGGCGGTATCCGGGGGCAGGTCCGCTCGGACCAACCAGACATCATCACTCATCGTACAATGAGGTGCAAAACAGCTTGGGGGTTCAATACCGTCATAAATCTGGAAGCCTCTAATCATCTATGACCGGGAAACCCAAATAGGAGCCTGCTCCGAAGGAGATCTCTCCATACGGGGGGCTCGAAGACCTTACCGATGAGCAGATCGAGAAGAACATCCGTGATTACCCGTACGTTATGGGGAAGCTCAAGGATTGCCGAGATGCGCGTTTCATATTGTCCTGGGCAGATGTGTGTTGCAGTGGATGATGCACGAGCCGATAGCCCAAGTCGGTATAATAGAGGATGGCATACCGAAGGATATGGACCATTACCGCTCATCCAAGCCGAAGAATGCCGCTCCGGTGAACAAGCGCCATAGTGCCAGTAAAGGATCCTATAGGCGCGGCGAGGTCTATTTCGCGAAGGCGGTGAGCTTCGACGGATCGGATGGTTCCAAGGACCGCCCGGTCATCTGCCTCTCCGGCAGCGGGGATGTGATGAGGTGCCTCAAGTGCACCTCGTCCGACACCAGGGGCCTGTACGAGATCCTGGACTACACCGGTGCCGGGCTGGACCATGCGACGTATGTGGATCCGAGGCCGTTCAATCTCCCGAAATCCAAGATAGCCAGATATCTGGGGGAGCTCAACGAGGTGGATTACTGTAATCTGGAGCTGGACGAGCTGCGAGCGAAAAGGTTGTCCCAGCTTTTTCTGGACACGCAACTGAATGATGGAGTACGCCTTCACCATCCCATTATTTTGCGTATCTCCACAGGATCCCTCACGGGTTTCTGAGCGTTAGTGGTGTCAATACCAGGTATGCCGGAGTCTGCCTCTTCGAACGCTTCCCACAGCCTATCGGCTGCTTCTTTTGTGTCGATGACCAAATCTTCAAAGAAACTTTTTGTAGCCACACCCTCGCCATCTCTTGTATGCAAACACCATTATAACAATTATGTATATTCCAAGTTATGAAGTACAGTTATGGGGCGTTTGGGTTTCCATAAGCCCTTGAGCTTTAGCGGATTCTGCACTAATCGGGGCACTCGAAAATCCGCCGTAAGCCACCGTCAAAGGATGACGTGTACATCGCAGACATAATCAGAGGTTTAGCATGATCCACCCCTACAGCGATCTCTACCTGGACGATATCCAGCGCACCCTGGGCGTTGTGTTCGACATCTGCATCCGTCAGGAGCGCATGTCCCCCGAGGACTTCTCGGGATTATTCGCGGATTCGGAACTGGCACATTGGATAGAGGGCGGCAGGTGCTCTTTGGTCGTGGGACGCTCAGGCCAGGAACACGCTTCCGAAATGCTGGACCGCCAAGTCAGGTACGGCGACCGTCCTCCGGGTTTCGGGGCGGAGTACTGGTGCGGTTACGTCCTCGCATTCGCCCAGTGGCAGTGGTTCCGCACATTCCGCGAGATCTTCGATGCGTATCCCTTGGAGAAGTTGATCATGCGCTATCATCCGATGCACGAGGCATCCCTCGCGAGCATCTGCGACGAGATAGGGATGGCCGTCAGCCCCGGTAGCCCCCTGAAGAGGAGGAGGAAGGCGATGAGGATGTCCCAGGAGGATCTGGCCCGCCATTCGGGGGCGAGCCTCCGCTCCATACGCGCCTACGAGCAGGGCACCCAGGATATCTGCCGCGCATCAGGGGAGGTCCTCTACGGATTATCCAGGGCGCTCGGATGCTCGATCGAGGAGCTTATGAAGGGTTACCCGCGCCGATCGCATCTTCCGTGGATACTTCTATTACCGCGCACGGCATCCGCAGATGCATGGAGAAGCAGAACGT
>CAMMYR010000159.1 GCA_946528255.1 uncultured Methanomicrobiales archaeon
TGGAGGACCTCAAGGTCAAGATGCTCGGAAGGGGAACCGACGCCAGCCCCCTGGAGACCGCCAGGGGCATGCTCGCATCCAAACCCGGCATAGGCATCATCGTCGTCCTGACGGACGGGGTATGGGGCAAGAGGGAGCGCGCCGTGGAGCAGGCCGCCGGATGCAGGTCCGACGGCATCGCCATCATAGCGGTCGGCTTCGGGGAGGCGGATACCTCTTTCTTGAGGCAGATAGCCACAGTCGACGACGGCGCCCTGTTCACCACCATCGACAGGATGGGAGACACGTTCAGCACCATCGCCACCGCCATCTCCACCGGCAACATGGGACTCCGCGAGCAGTGAGGGAACACATGCCGGAAAGGGAGAACTACTGCTACCTCCTCGGGCTGAACCCGCTCAAGGAATCGTCCTACAAGCCGGAGGACATCCAGAAGAAGATCGCGAAATGCCGCGAATCCTGGGCAAACGACAGCCGCAACAAGCAGAACGATACCGAGAAGAGGTTCAAATCCGAGCGCCTGGTCGAGATGACGGAGGACATGGAGAGGGTCATGAAGGACCCCGTCCTCCGCCGCAAGGAGTTCACCGACGGGACCAACCTGCTGAGGGGCAAGTCCATGAAGCTCCTCCAGGACTGCGTCGTGCTCCAGGACGGCAGGAAGTGCATCATACCCGGTACCATCGACAGCTTCATGAAGAAGCTGAGATGGGACGGGGTGAAGGAGGACGACGTCATAAAGCTGGCCGGGGTGTCCAAGGACAAGCCCGAGGACCCCGCCCCGCCCAAGGTGATGAACGCCTACAAGAGCCTCAGGACCGTGGACGTCTTCACCCCCGTGGAGCTCATGAACCGCCTCATCGGGATCCCCATCCTGGAGATCACCATCGACAGGCTGACCGAGGGCAGCTCCCTCAGCCAGATGAGGAACGCGTTCGAGATCTGCGAGAAGAGGGTCAACAACGTCCGTCCGGACCTGCTTCCCGACCAGGATTCGTACATCAACTGCCTGAGGACCGTCAAGCTGGTCCTCAACGACGACAAGCTCATGCACAACCTGGCGGAGGTCGGCAGATGCTACAGGCAGCTGGACCAGGCCATCGCCAACATCGAGCTGGAATTCTCCGGCAGGCAGCTGTCCAGGGACTACTTCGACAAGCTCCTGAGGACCTGCCTGGGGAACGGTGCGGACACCACCCTGGCCATAAAGATCCTGCAGCAGACCTGCTACAAGAAGAAATGGCCCGCCAACTTCTCCGATTCGGACAGCGAGATGGACAGATGCCCCCACTGCGGGCACATGGTCCCCTCCGGTCCCAACACCATGTACTGCTCCTCCTGCGGGAAGGAGCTCAGGGTCGCCTGCCCGTCCTGCGGGACCTCCCAGTCCCCCAAGAACGCCGTGTGCATCAAGTGCGGCTTCAACTTCAAGGAGGGGATGCAGAAGGCCACCTTCATCGTGGGCGGCATAAACACTGACATCTCCAGGGGCATGATCGTCCGCGCGGAGAAGAGCTTCTCCGAGCTCAAGCGCATCTACCCCAACCACCCCAACGCCGGAGCCATCGCCTCCTCCATAGAGAAGGCCAAGATGGACATGTCCGTCATGAAGAAGATGTTCAGGGAGTCCTACCAGCACAAGAGGTTCGCCGAGGCCGTGAGCATATGCAACCAGCTCTCGGCCAAGTACCCCGAGGTCCTGCTGGACGACCTGGAGCTGCAGCACAAGTACTCCGAGGCCAAATCCAAGGTCGAGACCGCCGACATGTACTGCAGGAAGGCCGCGGCCGTGACCGGCCAGGATGCCATCAACCTGTACATCTCCGCGGCGAACGTCTGCCCGGACCACCCTGAGGCCAAGAACCACCTGAGGGAGTTCCCGCCGGAGTCCCCCGAGAACATCGTCGGGAAGCTGGACAACAACGGGACGTTCAGGATCGAGTTCGAGTCGCCCCCGACCGAGAAGGGGATCTCCTACTGCATATACAGGGAGAAGAACTCCATACCCTCGGTGGACGAGGAGACCCGCCCCCTGGCGGAGATCCAGTCCGACTACTTCGAGGACAGGGCGCTGGAACCCGGCGCCCAGTACAACTACGTGATATACGCCAAGAGATGGGGGATCCTGTCCAGGGAGTACTTCGCCATCGGCCCCATAGTATGGCTGGCCGAGGTAGACGGCATCATGATCGAGCAGATCGAGGGCGGCCTCAGGCTGATGTTCAACAAGCCCCGCGGGGCCTCCAGGGTCCGCGTGTGGAGGGGCGTGGAGGGAGGCGGCAGCGCCGTCGAGCTCCCCGTCGGGCAGGAGCCCGTCTACGACGACATCGGGTTGACCGGCGGAGTGCACTACTCCTACCTGTTCATCGCCGAATACGACATGCACGACAGGGTCGAGAGGTCCTCCGGCAGGTACGAGACGCAGACCCCCATCGAGATACCCGAGCCCGTCAAGACCATGGTCATCAACAGGAACACCGCCGACGGCAGCTTCACGGCCAAGTGGAAGAGCGATGAGAGGGTTGTGCTCTACTCCTCCCCCAAGCCGCTGAAGATCTCCGGCACCCTGGTCAAGATGAGCGACCTGGAGTCCTGGATGACCAGGATCGAGCCGCTGCAGGAGTATGTGGACGGAGTGAGGTTCAACACCCCGGAGGGGTCGGTCCTCTACATCTACCCCATAATCCCCATGGGCAGGTTCGGCGTCCGCGGCGCGGAGCGCGCCCTGGCCAACCTCAAGCCCTTCAGGGATGTGGAGAGGACCGTCAGCAACCGCAACTGCATCATAACCATGATCTGGCCCCCCGAGGCCGTGGCCGCCAAGCTGATCATCTCCGACGAGGGGTTCAAGAACGGCGACGACACCACCGCCGAGGCCATATTCGTCAGGAGGGAGGAATACCAGAGGGAGAAGGAGATACGCATCAAGATGGGCGACTCCGTGAAGAAGTACATCAACCTCTACGCCATGTACGAGCACGACGGGAAGATGATCTCCGCCCACGGTATCGCCCTGGAGGCGTACTCCGGAGACTGCAAGAAGGTCCGCTACACCTACGGCGACAGCAAATCCCCCACCATAGGGTTCACCACCGAGGAGAGC
>CAMMYR010000160.1 GCA_946528255.1 uncultured Methanomicrobiales archaeon
TCAAGACCTGGAAGCTCAACGAGCGCCACTACGGGGCGCTCCAGGGCCTCAACAAGTCCGAGACCGCCGAGAAGTACGGCGAGGACCAGGTCAAGGTCTGGAGGAGGTCATATGCCACCCCTCCGCCGGCCCTGGACCCCTCGGACGAGAGGTGCCCGGCCAGCCAGGCGCCCTACAGGAACGAGGACAAGGCGCTGATGCCCCTCACCGAGAGCCTGAAGGACACCGTGGCCAGGGTGGTCCCGTACTTCGACCAGGAGATCAGGCCCAGGATGCTGAAGGGCGAGAGGGTCCTGATAGTGGCGCACGGCAACTCCCTCCGCGCATTGGTCAAGGAGCTGGAGGGCATCTCCGACGATGACATCGTGGGAGTGAACATCCCCACCGGCGTCCCGCTGGTCTACGAGTTCGACAAGGACTTCAGGGTCCTCTCCAAGAGGTACCTGGGCGACCAGGCGACCATAGACGCCAAGGTCAACGCCGTGGCCAACCAGGCCAAGAAGAAACGATCCCAACCGCCGGGCCCCGGCCCGGCATCCTTCTCATTCGCAGCCTTCGAACTGGCTGTCGTGCAATTCCTTGTAGTAGCCGCCCAGGTCCATGAGCTCCTGGTGCGTCCCCTGCTCCACTATGCTCCCATCCCTGACAACCAGGATGGTGTCCGCATCGCGGATGGTGGAGAGCCTGTGGGCGATCACGAAGGACGTCCTCCCGGCGGTG
This sequence comes from uncultured Methanomicrobiales archaeon, assembly GCA_946528255.1. The sequence goes on from CAMMYR010000160.1 coordinate 721, forward strand.
AGCCTGGACATGCCCTCCTGTATCCTCCTCTCGGTTGCGGTGTCCACCGAGCTGGTGGCCTCGTCCAGGATGATTATCGGCGAATCCCTGACGATGGCGCGGGCGATGGCGATCTGCTGGCGCTGGCCGGATGACAGGGAATCCCCGTCGCTGGACACCTTCGTGTCCAGGCCTTCCGGCAGAGAATCGATGTAATCCATTATCCCGACGGCCCCGCAGGCACAGCGGATATCCTCCTCGGTGGCATCAGGACGTGAGAACGTGATGTTCTCGCGGAGCGTCCCGTCGAACAGCCAGGAGTCCTGGAGGACCATGGAGTACATGCGCCTGACATCCTCCCTGCGCATCCTGTAGATGGACACCCCGTCCACCAGTATGTCCCCCGAATCTGCATCGTAGAACCTCATCAGCAGGTTGGCGATGGTGGTCTTCCCCGAGCCGGTGTGGCCGACGATGGCCACCTTGGACCCGGGCTCCGCCGTCAGATCCAATCCGTGGATGACCTCGTGCTCCGGGTCGTATCCGAAGCGCACCCCGCGGATCTCCACGCGGCCTTTGACTTCGAACGGTTCCGCCGGATCCCCGCAAGCCTCCATCTCTGGCTCGTCCAGCAGGGCGAACACCCTCTCGGAAGCGGATGCGGCCGACTGCAGCATGGACATGACCTCGGCCATCAGCCTGATGGGCTCCGTGAGCATCCTGACGTAGACTATGAACGCCACGATGACCCCGTAGCCGATGCTGCCGTCGATGACCATGATCGAACCGGCGATGCACACCAGCACGTAGCCGATGTTGGAGATGAACCCCATGGCCTGCGGCATCATTCCGGTGGCTGCGCGGGACTTGAAGGAGCTCTCGTAGATGCGGGAGTTGATCTCACCGAACCTCCTGGATGCCTCCTCCTCCCCGCCGTACAGCTTCACGACGTCGTGGCCGTAGTAGAGCTCCTCCACCAGGCCGTTCATCGCCCCCAGGTCCCTCTGCTGGGCGCGGAAGTACTTCTGGGTGTAGCGGGTGACCCCGTACAGCAGCGCGAATCCAGCTGCCGCGGGCAGCATGGTGACGAGGGCCAGTTGCCAGTTGATGTACAGCATCATAACAACGGATCCCGCCATGGACAGCACCGCGGTGAGGAACATGCGCAGGGAGTCCCCGGCGTAGCGCCCGACGGTATCGCAGTCCGTGGTCATGCGGCTCATCAGGTCGCCGGTGCTGCTGGAGTCAATCCTGCATATCGGGATCCTGTCCAGCTTCTCGGCGGAATCGTGGCGCATCTTGTTGCTGAGCGTCTCCGATGCCACCGCGAGCACGTATCCCGAGACCACCATTATCAGCAGACTCACCGAGTAGATAGCGACCAGGATCAGCCCGTATTCGGCCACCAGGCCCATATCCACCGGCCGGGAGCCGGTGATGGCCGCGGATATCTCGTCGGTGATCGCCGAGAGGTACTGCGGCCCTACCAGGGTGAGCAGCGTGCCGAACAGCGCGACGGCGATGGCCAGGAGCATCCTGTTCCTCAGCGGCCCCGCGTAGGAGAACAGCCTGCCGATGGATCTCCACAGGTTCTCGGGCTTCTGCGCCCTCGCCCATATCGGACCAGGCGCCATCGCTCCCCACCTCCGAGCTGGAAATCGGCCATCTCGCGGTACTGGGGGCAGGACGCCAGGAGCTCCTCGTGGGTGCCGTCGCCGACCATCCTGCCGTGATCCAGCACGATTATCCTGTCGGCGTCCATCACGGTGCCGATGCGCTGGGCCACGATCACCTTGGTCCTGCCCGCGGCCTCCCTTTTCAGGGCGGCCCTCAGCTCCCTGTCGGTCTTGTAATCCAATGCGGAGAATGAGTCGTCGAACACGAATATCGGGGGGTCCTTGAAGACCGCCCTGGCTATGCACACCCTCTGCTTCTGGCCCCCCGAGAGGTTGCGCCCGTGCTTGGATATGGGTGAATCCAGTCCCTCCGGGAGGTCCCTGACGAACCCGGCCTGGGCCACGTCCAGGGCCTTGTATATGTCCTCGTCCGGGACGCCCTGCAGGCCGTATGCCACGTTCTCCCTGACGGATCCCGTGAATATGATGGCGGACTGGGGGACGAACCCGATCCTCGCCCTGAGCTCGGACTGCGGGAACTCCCTGACGTCGATCCCGTCCACCAGGACGTTCCCCGAGGTGACGTCGTACAGGCGGGGTATCAGCCCGGCCACGGTGCTCTTCCCCGATCCGGTGGCGCCGACTATGGCCACGGTCTGGCCCGGCTCCGCTCTGAACGATATCCCGGAGACGGCATCGGATTCGGACCCGGGGTATCTGAATGATACGTCCCTGAACTCCAGGGATCCGGATGCCTGCACGTTCGCCGCCCCTCCG
>CAMMYR010000161.1 GCA_946528255.1 uncultured Methanomicrobiales archaeon
ACAAGCCCGTGTACGATGCGATGCTGGCTGGAGAGCAATCGAGATGGAACAAGGAGAGGGAGACTCTCGTAGCCAAGAAGGAAGAGTACGCCAGAATTGCGGAATAGTGGTCTGGGATTGCGGAATAGTGGACTGGGCTTGCGGAATAGTGGTCTAGGATCGCGAAAGAGAAGACCAGGAGCACGAATGCCGCGATAATCTACATGCTCTCCGAAGGAAAGTCAGCGGAAACCATCTCGGAGACACTGGGCGTACCCGTAGAGGAGATCCTTTCCCTCTCCCCTCCTGATGCGCGCAATAATAAAGGCTCCCGAACATACACCTGCCGATGCAAGGAGCGTTCATAGTCCTCGAGGGCATAGACGGGTCGGGTAAGACCACCCTCTCCAAACGCCTCAGGGACGAATTGGAATCCCGCGGAAGGCAGGTGGTGCTCACAGCAGAGCCCACCCATGAGGGCATAGGCGCTTTCATCAGGAGCGGCGGAGCCGGGAGCATATCCCAGACCACCGAGGCCCTCCTGTTCAGCGCCGACAGGAACGACCACACCGAGAGGATATCCCAATGGGTATCCGAGGGGAAGGTCGTGATATGCGACAGGTATTTCGCATCCACGGTAGCCTACCAATCCGCTTCCCTGGACGGCACCAGCGCCGATACGGAATGGCTCCTGTCCATCAATTCTGATTTCATAGACAAAGCCGACCTGACCGTGCTCCTGGATATCGATCCGGAGGCCAGCATGGGGAGGGTGGGTTCGAGGGGCGAGGAGGAGAGCAAGTTCGAGCGCTCCGATTTCCTCGCCCAGGTCCGCAGCGGGTATCTGGACCTGGCCCGCCGCTTCGGATTCGGGATAATCGATGCATCCGCGCCCGCGGATGCGGTATTCGGGAAGGTCCTGGCCATGGTAGAAGAGGTATTACGATGCATCCGTCCGAGGAGATATTCTGCGAGAAGAGCAAGAGGCTCAGGGGAAAGACCATTGTCATGGGCATTACCGGCAGCATAGCCGCCACGGAATGCTTCGCGACCATCAGGGAGCTGGTGCGCCATGGGGCGACGGTGAAGACCGTCGTCACCGATGCGGCGCTGAAGCTGGTGACCCCGGATGCGCTGGAGTTCGCCAGCGGGTATCCTCCGGTCACCGCCCTCACCGGGAGGACCGAGCACATAGATATGGTGGGATCAGAGGTCTCCGCCGATCTGCTCCTGATCTACCCCGCGACGGCCAACACCATATCGAAGATAGCCTGCGGGATAGACGACACCCCGGTGACGTCCATGGCCACCGTGGCCCTCGGTACCGGTATACCGGTGGCCATCGCCCCTGCGATGCACGAATCCATGTACAGGAACCCCGCCGTGAAGGAGAACATCGAGAAGCTGAAATCCTGGGGCATCCACTTCATCGGGCCCAGGACCGACGGCGTCAGGGCCAGGGTCGCATCCAAGGACGAGGTCGTCGCCTGGAGCTTCAGGATGCTCTCCAGGAACTACCTGTCCGGCAAGAGGATCCTGATCATCGGCGGCAGGAGCGAGGAGCCCCTGGATTCCATGAGGATAATCACCAACCGCTCCACCGGCCTGATGGCCACCGCCCTGGCCGTGAGGGCCTTCGAGAGGGGCGCGGACGTGGAGCTGTGGATGGGGGGCGCCAGCGTGCCGCTCCCGGATTTCATCCCGACTAAGAGGTTCGCCACCGTGGGGGACCTGGTGTCCATGGTGGATTCCATCGACCACGATGCGGTCATAGTGCCAGCGGCGCTGGCGGATTTCGCACCCGGCGCGGTCGCCGAAGGGAAGATCCCCAGCGAGAACGGGTTCAGCCTGGATCTGAAGCCGGTTCCGAAGGTCCTGCCGCTGATACGCGCCAAATGCGGCACGGTGATTGGGTTCAAGGCCGAGTCCGGACTGTCCAGGGACGAGCTCGTCGATAGAGCCAGATCCCGCCTGGATTCCTACGGTCTCTCCGCTGTGGTGGCCAACGACCTGGATGTCGTCGGCATCAAGACCTCGTCGGCCGTCCTGGTGACGCCCGAGTCCACCACGGACATCAGCGGCACCAAGACCGAGGTCTCCGATGCCATCCTGGACCTCTGCCTGAGGCTCATATGACCGGGGCGTTCTGCCCCGGGCACATCACATGCTTCTTCTCCCCCGAGAGGGACGAGGATCCGCTCCTGTCCGGATCCAGGGGAGTGGGCATAGTGCTGGATACCGGTGCTGTGGCACATGTGGAGGAGCGCTCCGACCACCGCATAGCCGTGACAATCAACGGCGAACCGTCCGATGCGCCGGTTACAGCTTTCGCCTGCGGATTGCTCGCTCCCGGGAGGGGGTTCGACATTTCCATAGAGAATCCGCTGCCCATGGGGCAGGGGTTCGGGACGAGCGCATCTGGCACAGTCGCCGCGATGATGTGCGTATCATCCCTCATAGGCGGGACCGACGAGGATGCGCTGAGGGTGTCCCACATATCCGAGGTGGTTAACGGGGGCGGATTGGGCGACGTATGCGGCCTCATGCCCGGTTCCGGGGTGACCATGAGGACCAGGGCGGGATTCCCTCCCCACGGGGAATCCGTCGCGCTGGATATCGATGCGGGGAAGCTCACCGTGGCGGTTGTCGGTCCGCCCATAAGCACGAAATCCGTCATCAACGGCGACAGGGCCCAGCTCATCACCTCATCGGGAGCCGAATGCATAGGCGCATTCGCAGAGGATCAATCCCTGGGCTCCCTCTTCTCCCAATCCAATCGCTTCTCGGCCATGATCGGAATCGAGGGGCCGCATATCAAACGGGTGGCAAGGCTGCTATCGGTCCGCCGCTTCAGATGGGGCATGAGCATGCTCGGCAACAGCATATTCACCGATGCCCCCGAGGATGTGGTCCGCGAGATAGTCGGACCGGACGCTTTCGTTATGGCCGTTTCACCCGGAAGCAGGCCCCGCGGCCTGCTCCGAATAATAAGAAAAGTGTTTCACGGCCCCCGGAAGGGGGCCGTGGAAAGGTTTCGGTTCCTCCTGGTTATGAGCATCGCGAAGACCGTTGCCGCCATGACAGCGACCGCAC
>CAMMYR010000162.1 GCA_946528255.1 uncultured Methanomicrobiales archaeon
GGTTGACCATGATGGGCAGCTGCACATCGTGGTGCTCGGCGATCCTGGGGGCCATGATGGAGTTGTCGTAGGCCTGCTGGACGTTCTCGGAGAACAGCATGATCCAGCCGCAGTCGCGGGCGCTCATGGCGTCTCCGTGGTCGTTGTTGATGTTGATGGGTCCGCTGACGGTCCTGTTGGCCACGGCCATTACCAGGGGGGTCCTCATGGCGGCGGTGATGGGGAGCATCTCCCACATGTACGCCAGTCCCTGGGAGGCGGTGGCGGTGAACGTCCTGGCTCCGGCGGATTCGGATGCCGTGCACAGGGTCAGCGCGGAGTGCTCGGACTCCACGCAGACGAACTCGGTGGAGACCTCGCCGTTGGCTACGTACTCCGCGAACTTCTCGACGATGATGGTCTGGGGGGTGATCGGGTATGCGGCGCACACATCGGGATCGATCTGCCTCCATGCCAGCGCGACTGCGTTGTCTCCGTTGATTGCGATATCCTGGGCCATTCTCACTCCTCCTTCATGGTTATGGCGCCCTTGGGGCACACCTTGGCGCAGATCCCGCAGCCCTTGCAGTGGCTGATCTTGATGCCGGACATCTTGTCGTCCCTGAAGACGATCGAGTTGTCGGGGCAGTAGATCCAGCAGGTGTAGCAGTCTATGCACTTGTCCTGGTCGACCACGGGCACGAAGCTCCTCCAGTCGCCGGTGAAGAACTTCTCGGAGTTCCCGGCCTGGATGATGCGGCCCCCTATCACGAGGTCCTTGATGTTTGCCATTGCCATTCGCTGCACCTCCTTGTATCCCCTCTTGAGGGCGGAAAGGTTCTTGACGATGACCTTGTCAGAGAGCTTCCCGGTGAATTTGTTGGTGATCTGGTCCTCCAGCAGGTCGTAGGGGACGAGCTCCCTGACGCCGATGAGGGCGCCCAGCATGACGGTGTTGACCATGGGCTTGCCGATCTCCTCGATGGAGATCTTGTTGGCGTCCAGGGTGTGGCACTCCACATCGGTCATGAGGGCCTCCTGGAGCTCCTTGGGGGATCCGGCGTAGTTGGCCAGGATCACGGAGTCCTTCTTGGTCCCGAGGGCCACGTCGACCTTGCCGACCAGTGTCCCGTCCATGACGATGACTATGTCGGGCTCGTATACCTGGCTGTGCACCAGGATGGGCTTCTCCGAGATCCTGGTGAAACCCCTGATGGGGGCTCCCATCCTCTCGGGTCCGAACTCGGGGAAGGCCTTGACATACTTGCCGGCGGTTATGGCCGTCTCGGCCAGAATCTCATTGGCTGTGACGAGCCCCTGCCCGCCCCTGCCGTGCCAACGTATCTCGATGTCCATAATAAACACTACAGCCTGTATCGCGCCATTCATATAAACTCTTTGCACGATACCAACCCAATATTATCGGAAAATGCAGTTTGAGATATCGGTTTTAGCGATATTCGATAGAATTTTTACGGATTTCGTAGTTTTTTTGTGATTTACGGAATGCTCCCGGAGATGCATCCATCAACCAAATAATAGGTTGCGGAATGCACCCTTATTATAGGAGGAGAATTATGGAGTAAACAGGGGCTACGCCCACCAACAACGTTTCCATAGCAGCGGGGTTTCCCAATGGACAAGAAGATTGTAGACGTTAACGAACTGCACGTTGAAGATGTCCCCTTCGTAGGAGGGAAAGGCGCCAATCTGGGCGAGCTAACCAATGCGGGCTTCCCCGTACCCGAGGCCTTCGTCCTCACCACAGTCGCTTACGATTATTTCATCGAGAAGAGCAAGCTCTTCAAGAAGATCGAGAAGGAGCTCAAGGCCTTCGACAGGAACTCGGACGACAGCCTCACCGCGGCCTCCGAGAAGATCAGGGAGCTCTTCGACAAATGCGAGATCCCCGCCGACCTGAAGAAGGAGATCGTCAGCAAGTACAATCAGCTCTTCCCCCGCGGCAAGAAGGGATTCGTCGCCGTCAGGTCCAGCGCCACCGCCGAGGACCTCCCCGATGCGAGCTTCGCGGGACAGCAGGAGACCTACCTCAACGTGAAGGACGAGGCCGACCTGATGGACAAGATCAGGAAATGCTGGTCCTCCCTCTTCACCGCCCGCGCCATCGCCTACCGCGAGAAGCAGGGCTACGCCCACGAGGATGTCAAGCTGGCCGTCGTCGTCCAGAGGATGGTCAACTCCGAGTTCTCCGGCATCATGTTCACGGTGGACCCCAACAGCGGGGCAAAGCAGATCGTCATCGAGGCCGGATACGGCCTCGGCGAGGCCATCGTCGGCGGTGAGGTCACCCCCGACACCTACATCGTCGACAAGCAGAAGATGGAGATCCTCAAGAAGAGGATATCCACCCAGACCTGGAAATACGTCCGCGGGAAGAACGGCGGATGCGAGAAGCTCGACATGCCCGAGGACATGGTAAAGGCCCAGAAGATCCCCGACTCGAGGATCCTGGAGGTCGCCGAGATCGGGAGGCAGATCGAGATCCACTACGAGAAGCCCATGGACATGGAGTGGTGCGTCGAGGGCGACCACGCCTACATCGTGCAGGCCAGGCCCATCACAGCCACCGGCAACTCCGCCACCAACGAGTCCGTGGATGCGGAGGGCGCCAGCGAGAGCATAGTCGCCAGCGGCCTCGGCGCGAGCCCCGGCCTCGCAACCGGGAAAGTCATCATCTACGACACCAGCATGAGCCTGGACACCATCAAGGACGGGGACATCCTGGTCACCAAGATGACCATGCCCGACATGGTCCCCGCCATGAGCAGGGCCGCCGGGATCGTCACAGACGAGGGCGGAATGACCTGCCACGCAGCGATCATCTCCAGGGAGCTCGGAACCCCCTGCGTCGTCGGAACCGGCAACGCCACCGAGATCCTGAAGAACGGCATGGACGTGACCGTGGACGGGACCACCGGGAACGTCTACAAGGGCATCATCGCCAAGAAGGGCGCCGAGTCCCAGGCCGCATCCGGCCAGAGCGGCGGATGCGCCTGCGCCGAGTACGTCCCGATCACCGGCACCAAGGTCATGGTCAACATGTCCATGCCCACCAAGGCCGAGGAGAT
>CAMMYR010000163.1 GCA_946528255.1 uncultured Methanomicrobiales archaeon
GGCAAGGTATCCAAGGACCCCGAGCTCGTCCACTGGGTCAGCAACGAGTCCTCCACCGGAGTGTTCAGCGATTCCGTAGCACTCGCCAAGGAGGTGCGCGCCCAGAATCCCGATGCCCTCATCATGGTGGATGCGGTCACGTCCGCCTACGCCATGGACATCAAGGTCAAGGACATCGACGCCGATGCGATAATCTTCGGCACCCAGAAGGCCCTGGCGCTCCCGCCCGGCCTCGCCATCATGCTCTGCTCCGAGAGGCTCCTGGAGAAGGCCAAGAGCGTCAAGAACAGGGGATTCTACACGGACCTGCTGAAGATCAAGAAGCAGAGCGATGTCAACTACGCCCTCACGACCCCTCCCGTCTCCCTCATGTACGGCGTCGACTACCAGCTCGACCGCATCATCAAGGAGGGCATGCCTGCCAGGATGGCCAGGCACCAGGAGATGGGGGACCTCGTCCGCAAGTGGGCGGACGAGAGGATGCAGGGCATGCTCCCCGAGAAGGGATACCAGTCCAACTCCCTCGGGGTCATAAACCGCGGCGACCTCGATTTCGACGCGTTCCATTCGAAGCTGAAAGCCAGGGGCTACGAGATCTCCAACGGATACGGCCAGGTGAAGGAGAGCACCTTCAGGATCGGCCACATGGGAGACGTCACGCCCGCGGGCATCAAGCAGCTGCTGTCCGTCATGGACGAGATACTGGAGGAATGAAAATGGTGAAGATCCTTGTTAGCGACCCCCTCTCCGACGAGGGGCTGGAGATACTGAAGAACTCCGGGTTCCCCGTGGATGTGAAACCCGACATGACCGAGGACGAGCTCTGCTCCGTCATCGGCGACTACGACTGCCTGATCATCAGGTCCGGCACCAAGGTCACCGCGAAGGTCATCGCCGCCGCCAAGAACCTGCGCGTCATCGGGCGCGCCGGCGTGGGTGTGGACAACATCGACGTCCCCGCTGCGACGGATAAGGGCATCCTGGTCATGAACACCCCCTCCGCGAACATCCTGTCCGCGGCGGAGCACTCCTGCGCCATGCTCCTGGCCCTCGCCAGGAACATCCCCTTCGCCCACGAGTCCATGCACAAGGGCGAGTGGAAGAGGTCCAAGTACACCGGCGTCGAGATGAACGGCAAGGTCCTCGGTATCATCGGAGTGGGCCGCGTCGGAGGAGAGGTGGCCAAGAGGATGAAGGCATTCAACATGACCATGATCGGGTACGACCCGTACCTCCCCCAGGATGTCGCCGACAGCCTGGGCGTCAGGCTCACCACCCTCGAGGAGGTCATCAGCAAGTCCGATTTCATGACCATCCACACCCCGCTGCTGCCCGAGACCAGGAACATGATCTCCATGCCGCAGTTCAAGATGATGAAGCCCAACGCGAGGATCGCCAACGTGGCCCGCGGAGGGATCGTCAACGAGGACGATCTATACACCGCCCTGAAGGAGAAGGTCATCGCCGGAGCCGCGTTCGACGTCTGGTGCAACGAGCCCCTGACCGACGACGAGAAGAAGCTCCTGGAGCTGGACAACCTGGTCACCACCCCCCACCTGGGAGCCTCCACCGTGGAGGCCCAGGAGAGGGTCGCCGTGGAAGTGGCGGAGCACGCCGTCATGTACCTGAAGGACGGCATCATATCCAACGCGATCAACGCGCCCCGCGGGAAGCTGGACGCCGAGACCGAGGCCTACGTCCCGCTGGTGGAGAAGATGGGCCGCATGATCCAGCAGATCGTCGGCAACCACCCCCTGGACAAGCTGGAGCTGTCCTACTGCGGCGCCCTGGCCCAGAAGCAGACCAAGATGCTGACCGTGTCCGCCGTGATCGGATACCTCAAGGGCGTGATCGGCGCAGCCAACATCATCAACGCGCTGCCCGTGGCCAAGTCCAAGGGCATCGATATCGCCGAGACCACCTCGTCCACCGCCAAGGACTATGCGAGCATCGTGGAGATGAAGTTCACCTACAACGGCGAGACCCACAACATCCGCGGAACCGTCATGGGCAGCCAGGCCAGGTTCGTCGGCTTCGACCAGTACATGTTCGATATCGTCATGTCCGGCGACCTCATGATGCTCACCTACAAGGACGAGCCCGGCATGATCGGCGCCGTCGGCAACGCCCTCGGCGAGGTCAAGGTCAACGTGGGCCAGATGACCGTCGGCCGGTCCTCCGGGACCGCCTTCATGGTCCTCACCGTGGACCAGTGGGTCCCCGAGGACGCCGTGAAGAAGATAGAGTCCGTCGTCGGCGGAACCGTCAGGTTCATCGACCTCACGGAGTGATACCATGGGCATAATCACCGTCGACAGGCTCTCCCTGGCCATCAGGAACGGCATCGACGAGTCCCGCGACATGGCCGAGGAGGAGTCCCACATGCTGGCCCACCACGTCCTGAACTTCTTCGGATACTCCGACAGGATCATCGACAACGTCCTGGAGCCCGAGGACAGGGATGCGTTCTACATGCTGGAGGACGCCGGCATCCTGACCACCGAGAGGGAGGAGACCACCCTCTACGACGGGAGGGAGTGGAGGATCCACTACTGGCTGTTCAGGAGGGAGCGCATAGCGGCTCTCCTGGAGGAGAAGGAGGACGCCCCGGAGCAGGCGGCGGAGGAGGCATCGGTCTACGATGAGCTTCCCGATGACATCTGGCACAGGGGCGGGGACGACTCCCAGCGAGCATGGATATATTCCCTTACGAGTACAGGCCCGGCCAGCGGGAGCTGGTCGGGTTCCTGGACCGTTCGGTCCGGGAATCCAGGTGCGCCGTCGTGGAGGCGGGCACCGGGACCGGCAAGACCATAACATCGCTGTGCGGCACCGTTCCGTACGCGATGGAATCCGGTATGAAGGTCCTGTATCTGACCAGGACCAAGTCCCAGCAGAAGCAGATCATCAGGGAGTCCGCCGCATTGAAGGCGGATGTGCTGTGCGTGGCGATACAGGGAAGGTCGTCGCTGTCCTGCCCGCTGATGAGGGACGATAAGGAGCTGTCATCCGGCACGCCGGAGGAGATATCGAAGCTGTGCTCCGTGTACAAGAAGCGCGG
>CAMMYR010000164.1 GCA_946528255.1 uncultured Methanomicrobiales archaeon
GGAGCCCCTCGTTGGACTCTGCCGGCTCCTCGACGACCTTGGTGAGGACGCCGTTGATGAACTTGAAGCGCACCCTGGACTTGGCGACCGTGTCGGTGTTCATAGGGGGCAGGATGCTGCGCCCCTCGAAGTCGAGGTTGTGCGCCATGGGGGCGACGGCTGCCGCGCTGGTGACGGTGGCGGCCTGGGGCTCCACGGCGGGGGCGGCCACAGACTCGTCGACGACGGACTCCTGGATGGGCTCGTTGCCCTCGAGGTAGGATCCGACGACCTCAGGGGTCTGGGCGGCGACATCGGCGGAAGCGAGGGTCGCGACGACACTGATGGGCTCGGCGGGAACCTCGACTACGGGCTCCTCGGCGGCCTCCGCCTCGATGGGCATTTCGAAGACGGGCTCCTCGACAGGGATCTCGGCCTCCACGAAGGTCTCCTCCACAGGGGTGACGAGTTCCTCCGCCTCTACGACGGGCTCCTCTGCGGGGGCCTCAAAGACGGGTTCCTCGACGGGGACATCGGTCTCGAGGGCGGTCTCATCGACGTGGACGTCCTCCGCATCGAGGGCTGCCTCGGCAGGGTAGTAGACGGAATCCACGTGCTCCTCATCGGCAGGGGCCTGGGTCTCGGGCTCGTCCACGGGGTAGTAGACGGTGTCCACGTGCTCCTCCTCGGCGGGGAAGCTCTCGAACTTCAGCGCCTCCGGCTCCATGGAGACATCCTCCTGGGGCCCCTCGTATTCGACGTGGAGGAAGGTGGAGGGGGTGTTGGGGGTCTCGGTGAGGCCCACCACGTTCCCGCCGTAGACCTTCACGTCGCTGCTGCCGGTTGCGATACCGGCGAATATGGACTGGTAATCGGGCGTCTTGACGGCGGAGGCCTCGACCTCGCGGGCGGCGTATCCATCCGTGGCGCCGACCCTGTTGCCGTATGTCGCCCTTATCATGGTGGGCTCATCGTCGTCGAAGAGTGCGTTCATCTGGGGCTTGGAGATATAGATCTCGGAGTCGTACACGTTGAACTTCTCGTATCCGTTCCTGTCCAGGGAGGGTACTCCGGGGGAGTAGTCCTCCTTCTTGGACTGTCCGAATCCCAGCACGTTGCCGATCTTCTTCGCGGTGTTGTCGTTGTCGTATCTGCCAAGCGGCGCGGATTGCTCCGACTTCTTGACGAAAAGGCTCTTGAATCCCTTCAGAGAGCCCTTGCTGCCGTTAGAGTGCGAGTCTTCGCTCATCGTACATCCCGTTGAAGTAAATAAGGTACTACCTTAAAAAGGTATGCGAAACGTGAAACAAATTATTGCATTAAATTGAACGAGTATATGAATAAAACACCCGTTTTCTCGGCGGAATCGTCATCCGCGGACGAATTTCACATAGTCCGCCTTGCCCTGCGCCTTGATGTCCGCGAGCATCCCCCGGAGCACCTCCGCGCCGCATGAGACGACCATCACCTCCAGGCACTTCCCCTCCTGCAGATGGGAGTGCATCTGAGTCTTGATGTGCTCCTGGTAGCGGGCTTGGATCTGTATCATCCAGGGATCGGCGTGGTTTCCCCTGACTATTATCATCACTCCCTCGACCTGGCCGGTGATGGTCTCCAGCTCCCTGATCTCGTCCAGGGCGGCCGATATGGACATCCTCACGGCCTCGGACCTGCCTGCCAGACCGTAGGCGTGCTGGATGGAGTCCAGCGCGGAGGTGTACTCCTCGTTCAGGGATACGCTTATTATCGTCATCGGGGCACCTTAATAATCCCAGGCGGTATTCCGCCCGGATTTTATTAACTTCACACCAATATATTAATAATATCATCGCGAACGGCGGAGCATGGAAGCATGGATTCAGTTCTCGCTGTATGCCGCGCTGCTGTTCGCGGTATCGCTGGCATCTGCGTACCTGCCTATGGTAAGGAAGCTGAAGGATTCCCAGATCCATCTCCTGATCTCCCTTTCGGCCGGGATCTTCATAGGGCTGCTGATGTTCATGGTCCTGCCCGAGGCGATCGAGGAGTCGGAGCACGGCGGGATAGACACCCATTACGCCATGATAGCCGTGGCGATCGGATTCCTGGTTATCCTTGTTATTAATACTATAATGAAAGAGAAGCATATGGCCACCTGCGCCTGCGAGTGCCACGACGACCTCCACGGGCACAGGATGACATCCATGAGCTCCTTCATCGGGCTCGGGATACATGCGGCATGCGACGGCCTGGCTCTGGCAGCGTTGTTCATCGCCGGGGAGGAGGTCGGTCTGATCGCCACCATCGGCATGTGCATCCACAAGTTCGCGGAGCTGTTCTCCCTTTCGTCCACTATGCTGCTGTCGGATCTGGGCAGGAAGAAGTCCCTCACGAGGCTCGGCCTGTTCTCCTGCATCACGCCCGTTTCCGGGTTCGCGTTCTTCGCCCTGTTCAACGACATGGAGGTCGAAGGCATGCTCGGGATACCCCTGGCATTCGCCGCCGGTACCCTGATGTACGTCACCATGTGCGACATGGTCCCGGAATCATTCCACAGGGGCAAGCAGAACAGGAAGGCGCTGATCCTCCTGGTGGCCGGAGTGCTGCTGATGATGGCGGTAGCCCTGCTGTTCCCGCACGAGCACTGAAAAACTCCTCAGAAGGGGCCTCGCGCCCCTTTGTTCCCTTCGTCCTTGGCGACGTGGACCTTCTTCCTCTGCCTGCCGCCGGTCTTCTTGAGCTTCCCCTGGTTCAGCGCCCATTCGAAGCTCTTCTCTTCAGCGGGGGTAATGAGGACGCGGTCCCCCTTGCCGTACTTCCTGCCGGTGACCCAGTTGGTGAACGGGGACAGGACGCGGTACTCGTCGGCGTCCATGACCACCTCCTTGACATTGGGCCTGCCCTTCATCTCGGAGTAGGTGCCGGTGAAGAACCTGGTGGTGTGGTCCTTGACCTCGATCATCTTGGTGCACACGGTGTCCAGGAAGTACCTGTCGTGGGTGACGGTGAGAATGGTGCCGTCATACTCGTTCAGGGCTTCCTCTATGGCGTGCTTGGCCGGGATGTCCAGGTAATTGGTGGGCTCGTCC
>CAMMYR010000165.1 GCA_946528255.1 uncultured Methanomicrobiales archaeon
GATCACGTCCCACAGCTCCCCGGTGTTCGGCGGGGTGTACAAGCTCGCCGCCATCGAGGATGCCCAGGGCAACATAATCCCGAAGATCAAGGTGTCTAACAACACAATCAAGATCACCACTCCCGGATTCAAGCAGGTCTACCGCATCTACGGCTCCGATGGCAAGGCCGTCGCCGACCTGGTGTGCCTCAGGGACGAAGTCATAGACGAATCAAGGCCCCTGACCATATTCGACCCCGCCGATACCTGGAAGCAGAGGGTGCTGACGGGATTCAAGGCCGTCCCGCTGCAGGTCCAGATATTCTCCAAGGGGGAGATGGTCTACGAGAAGCCCTCCCTGGCGGAGATCAGGAAGCGCTGCGAGGAATCCCTGGGCGAGATGTGGGACGAGGTCAAGAGGTTCTCCAATCCCCACAGGTACTACGTCGATCTGTCGAAGGAGCTGTGGGAGCTCAAACAGAATCTCCTCGCCGTTCACAGTAGCCGTTAAGCATCCAACCATCTAATCCGTTATTAATCCAGATGCGGATTACGGCGCATGACCATCAGGGACGAGATAATCGACGTGCTCGACGGCCATGGGGATACCCACCCGCCGGCGATATTCACCCAGACAGGAACCGTGCCGCAGATGGATGCCTGCGGGGCCGCCTGGCCCGAAGCGCACTCCGACGCCGGCAAGATGGCCACCCTGGCACTCCAGGCCGCCGAACTGTGCGGATTCGGCACCGTCAGGATACCATTCAACATCACTAACGATTCCGTCGCCTTCGGCGGTGTCGAGAGGGGGCTCGTCAAGGAGTCCCAGCCGACAATCGGGTCATCGCCATACATGAGCGACATGGAGCTCATGGACGTGCCAGCGGACTTCATATCCCCGGACGAGTTCATGCAGAACCCCCGCATCCAGGCCATGCTGGATGCAGCGAGCATCCTGGCGAAGAGGGAGGATCTATTCCTAACCACCAGCCTCAACGCGCCCCTGGCTGCAATCAACAACATCCTGGGTATCGAGAACGTGGTCATGGCCTTGTTCATGGATCCCGATAAAGTGAGCAGCTGGCTCAATGCGGTCACCCCCCACCTCACCGCTTATGCGAAGGCCCTATCGGAGAACAGCGATAACGTCATGCTCATCGAGGAGGCCGACGCCGAGATCCTGCCCCCGGAGCTGTTCCCAACTTTCGTTGCAGAGCATCTGCCAAAGGTCATCAAGGGTATCGGATGCTATTCCACGATCCACACATGCGGGACCACCTGGGACATAGCGCAGGAGATGGCTTCCCTGGGGGAGACCGTGCTCTCGCCCGAGGCGTCCTCCGATATGGCCAGGTACAAGGAGCTCGTCGGCGATTCTGTGAAGCTCGCCGGAGCCGTCAACCCGGTGGCGACATTGTACCAAGGCACCCCTGCGGACATCGTAGCCGAGGCCAAGGCTTCCGCCGCCGCGGGATTCGACATAATCACTCCCGAGTGCGGAGTGCCACCGCTCACCTCCAACGAGAACCTTCAGGCTCTTGCGAGGTACCGCGAACTCTGAAACACAACGCGGGGGATACCCCCGCATCCTCATTATTTATCAATAGCCAGATAAAAGAAAAGATGGGCCCGGAGGCCCTTGAGAGTTTTTAATCAGACCATCAGGCTGGCTGCCCTGAGTTCTGCGGCGATCTTGTCGACCGCGCGGGTGACGTCCTCGGGGACCTTGGCACCAGTGCAGACCATCTTGCCAGATCCGAACAGGAGGACGACGACCTTGGGCTCGTCGAGCCTGTAGACGAGACCGGGGAACTGCTCGGGCTCGTACTCGACCTTCTCCAGTCCCAGGGTGATGGCGACAGTGTTGAGGTTGATCTCCTGCTCCAGGTCGGAGGAGGCGACGATGTTCTGGACCTCGATTTTGGGCTCGATGGTGATCTTGATGCCCGCCTTCTCCAGGTCCTTGGCGACCTTGGTGATGGCTACCTTGACGTCGTCGCGGCACTTTGCGCCGGTGCAGACGACCTTACCGCTCCTGAAGATCAGGGTTGCGGTCTTGGGCTCCTTGAGCCTGTAGACCAGTCCGGGGAACTGCTGGGGGTTGTATTCGGCTCCCTCGAGAGCCTCCTCGATCTTGTTGAGGTCGAGTTCCTGTCCCAGATAGGTAGAAGCAACAACATTCTCGATGTTCATTTTAGCCATCGTTTTACACCGAGAGGGGCTATTTATATAGTATTTATAAAGGTTTTTATCGGCACCCTATGGAGGGGGCCTGGAACATCGCATTTTTCATCAGAGATTGGGCCCGAATGCCCGCCGTGGTACCAAAATGGTGGTATCCGCAACTTCGGATCATTCTGAAAGATGAATAGTCAAAAACGCGGGCGGGGCAGTTCTCGGCGCATCTCTGGCAGGCGGTCCCGAGGCATCTGCCCGTATCTATGGAGAATCCTCCGTCGGAGAACGACAGCGGATCGCCAATGGGATGGAATTAGAAGGGGTATGGGGTCGGGAGAGGGAGTCGAACCCTCTTCTGCGGATCTGCAGTCCACTGCATAGCCGTTGTGCTATCCCGACACAATGGATGGACGATTGGTTGATAATATAAAATCATATGGATGACTGGCCGACCCGGGGGCCGGCCAGCCCTTTCAGCTCCACCAGTCGACCCTGCGGTCGAAGGTTTCGTCCCTGTCGGGCCCGATGCTGACGAGGTCGGCGGGGACCTTGAGGTACTTCTCGATGAATGCGATGTACTCCCTCATCTCGCCGGGGAGGTTGTCGTATCCGGCCTTCAGGACGGCTTTGGTGTCATCCCATCCCTTCCAGCCCTTCATCGTCTCGTAGACGGGCTTGGCCCTGTTCAGCTTGGAGATGGAAGCGGGGAAGTGCTTGACCTCCTCGCCGCCAGAGCGGCCGAGCCATCCGGAAAGCACGAACCAGCCCTTCGGCCGCCAGGACTCCTCGAAATGGGAATAGATGCTCACCATATGGCAGCGGTCGCATTCGTACCAGTAGTTGTAGGTGGTTTTCAGCATCTCGCGCCCCCCTCGCTCGTTTCGGTGCCG
>CAMMYR010000166.1 GCA_946528255.1 uncultured Methanomicrobiales archaeon
TGATCTCCATGGACATCAAGTGCCCATCGTCCGGGATGTCCGACAGGATGCTGGATTCCAACATGGGTCTCCTCTCATCGAAGGACCAGCTGAAGTTCGTCATAGCCGACGATGCGGATTTCGCATTCGCGATGACGTATCTCGATGCGCATCCCACGGATGCGAACCTGATCTTCACCCCTATGGGCGGAACAGACCGCCTGGAATGGCTGGTAGGGAAGGTGCTGGATTCCGGCATCGACGGCAGGGTCCTGCCGCAGCTCCACAAGATCATTTGGGGCGACCGCAGGTCGGTATGATTTCGACGATTGTCGGATATTATCAACGACACATACTTAATAGCCCGATTTTCTACGTTAATTGACGTCCATTTTACTGATTTAATCAGTTTTTCGGGGATTTTTCTACGAAATCCGTAGCCATTTCCACGAATTATAGGGATGGAAACGGTGTTTCAAGCAATAACCTTTTTAATCATCATTAGATACGACGTCTTATGTCAGACCTACTGAATCCTAAATCCGTAGCCATCGTCGGCGCATCGAACGACCTGACGAAGCTCGGAGGGATGCTTCTCGTCAACATGATCAACGCCAAGTTCCCCGGAAAGCTCTACCCCATCAACCCCAAGGGCGGAGAGGTCCAGGGCCTCAAGGCCTACACCAGCGTCTCCGAGATCGGGGAGCCCGTCGACCTGGCGGTCGTCGCCATCAAGGCCGAGCTCATCCCCGCGCTGATGGACGACCTCGGCAAGGCCAAGGTCAAGTACGCCACCATCCTCACCGCGGGATTCAAGGAGGACAGCCCCGCGGGAGCGGAGCTGGAGAAGAAGCTCAAGGCGGCCGCCGAGAAGAACGGGGTCAGGTTCTTCGGCCCCAACTGCTTCGGCAACATGCACCCCTGGGCCGGAGTCAATGCCACCTTCGCGCACCTCCTGCCCCGCCAGGGACACATCTCCGTGTTCTCCCAGTCCGGAGCGGTCGGTTCCTCGATCATCGACTGGGCCTACTTCAACAAGATCGGCATCGCCAACTTCATGACCTTCGGGAACAAGGCGGATCTGGACGAGGCCGATATCATACCTATAATTTCCGAGGACCCCAACACCAAGGTCATCGGTATGTACTGCGAGGGAATCTCCAACGGCCACAGGTTCGTGGACGCGATCCAGAACATGCCCGTGGACAAGCCCATCGTCGTCTACAAGTCCGGAAGGACCCAGGCCGGAGCCGCCGCGGCATCGTCCCACACCGGTTCCCTCGCCGGAGCGGACGCCGTCAACAATGTCATATTCAAGAAGCTCAACGTCTACAGGGCCAGCAGCCTGGACGACATGTTCGACGTGCTGAACGTGTTCAGCGGCTGCGACGAGATGAAGAAGGGCGGATTGGGAATCATCACCAACGCCGGCGGATTGGGAGTCATGTCCGCCGATGCCGCCTACGACGCCGAGAACGTCTATGCCGTCAAGTTCTCCGACGAGACCATCGCCGAGATCAGGAGGAGGGTCCCCACCGTCGCCGGTGTCACCAACCCCATCGACATCCGCGGAGACGCGAAGCCCGAGTACTTCAAGGAGGTCATCGACATCCTGTCCCACGACCCCGAGGTCGGAGCCCTGGTCATCATGGGATCCCCGCTGGACACCGCAGATCTGGAAGCTGTGGCGCAGTCCATCGTGGAGATCAAGGACAAGATCCCGGTGCCCTTCGTCGTCTGCTTCGCCGGAGGCCACAAGTGCGACAAGTCCAACAACTACCTCAAGGAGGCGGGCATCCCCACCTACCCCACGCCCGACAGGGCAATCCACGCACTGGATGTGCTGAGGACGTACACGATCAACAAGGAGAAGAAGCACACCCCCATGGCGTACCCCAAGCCCACCGGCGGCGGAAGGGATGCCGTGAAGAAGATCATCGACGCCGCCAAGGCCGAGGGCAGGGACTCCCTCTCCGAGGCTGAGGGGAAGGCTATCCTCAATGCCTACGGCGTTCCCACCCCAGGGGAGGCCACCGTCGGATCCGCCGACGAGGCCGCCAAGGAGTGCGACAGGATCGGCTACCCCGTGGTCATGAAGATCGTCTCCCCCGACATCAAGCACAAGACCGATGTGGGAGGAGTCGTCGTGGGCGTGAAGAGCGCCGACGAGGCCAAGGCCGCCTACACCAAGATCATGGACTCCTGCACCAAGAACGTGCCCGGAGCCAGGATCGACGGGGTGTCCATACAGCAGATGGTCTCCGGACAGGAGGTCATCCTGTCCATGATCCGCGACTCCCAGTTCGGACCCGTCGTGTCCTTCGGTCTCGGCGGTATCTACGTGGAGATCCTCAGGGAGATCTCCCAGGCCCACGTGCCCATGACCGAGGAGCAGCTGGATGAGATGATCACCTCCACCAAGGCGTACAAGCTCATGTCCGGCGCCAGGGGTCTCGCCAAGTCCGACATACCCGCGATGAAGGACGCCATCAAGAGGATCGCCCTCATCGCCGTCGAGAACCCCGAGATCCACGAGCTGGAGATCAACCCGGTCATCGTGCAGGTCGAGGGCAAGGGCGCCTACGCGGTCGATGCTCTGGTGACCCTGGTCAAGGAGCGAATCTCGCGATCCACAAACCTCTTACGCCCCCGCGGGGGCGGCATTCTCTTTTCTCTATCGTTCCGATAGGATAATTCTCATCATCGCCCCAGCATAGGCTATATACCGAGATTGCGTCCACCCGATGATGACATCCGAGCTCATCTTCGTTGGACTGGGGCTCAGCGGCACCGACGGCATGACCGTCAAGGCCCTGAACGCCCTGAGGGAATGCGACAAGATCTACGCCGAGTTCTACACCTCCATGCTCATAGGTACAGAGCCGAAGGATCTGGAGGCGGTGCTTGGCAAGAAGATCAATGTCCTCTACAGGTCCCAGGTCGAGGAGACGGACGACATCATCAGGGATGCGCTGGAGATGCGCGTCGGGTTCATAACCGCAGGCGACACCATGTCCGCCACCACCCATGTGGACCTCAGGATCCAGGCCGCCGAGGCG
>CAMMYR010000167.1 GCA_946528255.1 uncultured Methanomicrobiales archaeon
CGGATGACCTCCGTCTCGATGTTGCCGACGTAGATCGCGATGAAGTAGCAGACGAAGGCGACGGCCATGCCTATCGCCAGCAGCAGCTCCACCCTCTGGATGTCGTCGAGTTCGCGGTATGGTTTCAGCGTGACTAGCTTCAATTCCGTCCCCCGTAGGTCATAGGGTAATCGCAACCGTCTTTATTAACGGTATTGGCGCCCGCGTACCTTAATTAATATAAGTGAGGGTGGCCATCGAGTAGCATCGATTGATAACATGCCGTCAGATCTCATCTACGTCACAATGGTCGGGGATGTCGTACATCCCGGGAACCTCAACATAATCGCCGAGGCCAGCAAGCTCGGGGAGGTCATGGTGGGCCTCCTCACGGACAAGGCCATCGTGTCCCGCGAGCACCCTCCGTACCTCACATACGAGCAGAGGGAGGTCATCATCAGCAACATCAAGGGGGTCTCCAAGGTGGTCCCCCAGGACGACTGGTGCGGCGAGGACAACCTGAGGAAGTACAAGCCCAGGTACGTGGTCCACGGGGACGACTGGGTCAGCAACTCGCTGAGCGCTGTCAGGTCCAAGACCGTGGAGATCCTGAAGGAGTGGGGCGGGGAGGTCAAGGATGTTCCATATACGCATGGTATCAACTCGTCGGTGATCAGCACCGCCAGGAGGGAGTTCGGGACCACCCCGGAGCTGAGGCTCAAGGCCCTCAGGAGGCTGGTGGAGTCCAAGCCCCTCATAAGGATCATGGAGGTCCATTCCGGTATATCCGGATTGATCGTGGAGCATGCGGAGATCGAGAAGGAGGACGGACTGCACTATTTCGACGGCATGTGGTCGTCCAGCCTCACCGATTCCACCAGCAAGGGGAAGCCGGATATCGAGGCGGTGGACCTGACCACCCGCCTTCAGGACCTGTCCAACATACTGGAGTGCACCACCAAGCCCCTGATCTACGACGGGGACACCGGCGGCAAGCCGGAACACTTCGTCTTCACCGTGCGCACGCTGGAGCGCAATGGGATTTCCGCGGTCATAATCGAGGACAAGATGGGCCTCAAGAGGAATTCCCTGTACGGCACATCCGTGGAGCAGACCCTGGCGCCCATAGAGGACTTCTGCGAGAAGATCCGCGCCGGGAAGAGCGCCCAGGTAACCAAGGACTTCATGATCATCGCCAGGCTCGAGAGCATCATCGCCGGGCACTCCGTCGATGAGGCGCTGGAGCGCGCCAGGGCGTACATCGCCGCAGGCGCCGATGGGGTGATGATCCACAGCAAGGAGAAATCCGGCATGGACATCAAGGAGTTCTGCACCAGGTTCCGCAAGGAATATCCCAAGGTGCCCATAGTCCTGGTGCCCACCACATACAACCAATTCAAGGAGAAGGAGCTCCAGGAGTGGGGCGCCAACATAATCATCTACGCCAACCACATGCTCAGGGCCTCCTATCCAGCGATGGTGAAGGTGGCCAACTGCATCCTGGAGAACGAGAGGTCCTTGGAGGCAAACGAGCTGTGCATGCCCATAAAGGAGATCCTGGGCCTGATCCCGGAGCCGAGATGATACGATGGACCCGGCCGATCTCTACGCAAGGCTGACCGATATGGGCGTCGGATTCTTCACCGGCGTACCGGATTCGCTGCTGAAGCAGTTCTGCGCATACATCAAGGACAATGTGCCCGATGACAGGAACATCATCGCCGCGAACGAAGGATGCGCCGTGGGCCTGGCGGCGGGATACCATCTGGCAACCGGCAAGGTCCCGCTGGTCTACATGCAGAACTCCGGCATGGGGAACGCCACCAATCCTCTTCTCTCCCTAGCCGACGAGGACGTCTACCGCATACCGATGGTCATCATGATCGGATGGCGCGGCGAGCCTGGCGTCCACGACGAGCCCCAGCACGTGAAGCAGGGGAAGATCACCTGCACCCTGCTGGAGACCATGGGGATACCGTATTCCGTGATGTCCGGGGACGAGGAGGGCTGCTCCGCAGCATTGGAAGCGTGCAGGAGGCATCTGGAGAACGAAGGCTCCCCGTACGCGCTGGTCATCAGGAAGAACGCCTTCTCGGAATACACGCCGAAGACATCCCCTCCCAAGGATTCCTATCCCATGTCCCGCGAGGACGCCATAGGGATCATATCGGAGTGCATGGGCGATGCGCTGTTCGTCTCCACCACCGGCATGGCCTCAAGGGAGCTGTACGAGATCAGGGATGCCAGGAACGAGCCGCACGACAGGGATTTCCTCACCGTGGGTTCCATGGGCCACTCCTCGCAGATCGCCCTGGGCATGGCGCTGAACCTGCCCGACAGGAAGATAGTATGCATAGACGGCGACGGAGCCGCCATAATGCACATGGGAGGCATGTCCACGGTCGCCACCCAGGCACCGAAGAACATGATCCACATCATGATAAACAACGGCGTCCACGATTCCGTGGGCGGCCAGCCCACCGTCTCCAGGGAGATTGATATCCACAAAATAGCGGAAGCGATGGGATACAGGACCGTCCGCACGGCGGAGACAGAGCAGGAGCTCAGGGATGCGCTGAAGGAGAAGGAACTCCCGGCGTTCATCCAGGTCATGGTGCACCGCGGCAACAGGAAGGACCTGGGAAGGCCGAAATCCACCCCGCAGGAGAACAAGGCCGCCCTCATGGGCAACATAGGGTTGCGATACGATGATTCAGCAGGCAGTTATCATGGCAGGGGGCCTGGGTTCCAGGCTCGGCGACAGGACGAAGGAGATGCCCAAGGGGTTCCTGGAGGTCGGCGGCAAGCCGATAATCGTCCAGTCCATCGAGAAGCTGATGGCCTCCGGAGTGGAGGAGATAATCATAGGCACCGGCCACTGCAGCGGCTGGTACGAGGACCTGGCGAAGAAGTACCCGTGCATCAGGCTGGCCCACAACCCGGATTATGCGACCACGGGCAGCATGGCGACCATCGCCGCATGCGCCCCGCTGGTCAGGGGGGACTTCCTCCTGCTGGAGTCCGACCTCCT
>CAMMYR010000168.1 GCA_946528255.1 uncultured Methanomicrobiales archaeon
AAATCCATGAAGAAGCCGGAGGAGCGCCGCGTGGCGGCGATCATAGAATCCGCCGGGTTCGAGATAGTCTCTTCATCGGATCTGGAACCGCTCGGTGGGAATCCACGAAGGTGCCGGAGAAAGGCTCGCCCAGGATCGCCTTCCTGAGCTCCACCAGGTTCCTGCCGTCGACCATCAGGATATCGATGCGGTTTTCCTTGGCGATGCCGACTCCCATGGGGTCGAATACGCTGGATTTCGAGGCGCCGTGCTCCTTGTAGACGATCTCGCCGAGGTCGTCGATGCTCATGCGCTCGATCCTCGTCGCATCGGGATTCTTCCTGGGGTCCTCGGAGTAGACGGCATCCACGGATGTGGCGTTGACGACCCTGTCGGCCTTGATGGCCTTGGCGACCATGGCCGAGACCGCATCGGTGGTGTGGCCCGGCTCGGTGCCTCCCATGACCGCGATCTTCCTGCGCTTCCTCTCCTTGACGAAGTCATCCACAGTTTCGGGCACCCTCTTGGGCATATCGCCCAGCGCGAGGCAGAGGAGCTGCGCGTTCATACGGGTGGCCTCGATCCCGAGGATGTCCTGGTCATTCACGGATCCGTTCAGTCCCCCGGCGACGGTAGCGTAGTATCTGGCGGTCTTGCCGCCGCCGACGACCACGGAGACATCGACTTCATTCGAAACGTCCCTGAGCATAGCCGCGAGCTCGGTTATGTAAGAGGCGTCGTTCTCTCCGGGTATGAGGATGGAACCCCCGATCGAAACTACCACTTTGTCCGTACGAATCACCTGTCAGTAGCGATGTTTTCAACCGTGATAAAAGGATAGGTTGCCTCCCCCTGGAGGGGGAGGGTAGGAATCATCTCCTGAAGATGGTGATGACCATCACCGCGGCCGCGGCGACCAGCGTGGTGGCGACGGCGACTACGATCATCGTCAGGCGGCCGTCCTCGCTCTGGGCGGGGCGGGTCTGGCGGTTGAGCAGGTCCAGGATGTCATCGTCGTCCTCGGGGTATTCGGGCTTCGGTTCCTTCTCCCATACCGCGCTGAATACGACATCCGTTGCGGGCATGACGAATATGGATCCCATCTCGTATGTCTCGTCATCGGTGCTGGCTTTCCAGCCCTTGAACCTCGCATCATCGTACCCGGCCACCCTGAAGGATTGCCCCTCGTAGGCTTTGGTGGATTCAGGTGCTTTGCCATGG
This sequence comes from uncultured Methanomicrobiales archaeon, assembly GCA_946528255.1. The sequence continues at coordinate 1,201 of CAMMYR010000168.1, forward strand.
AGGCCGTTCAGGTCGTAGTACACGTTGTGGTATGTGCTCCATAGCGCGTGCAGGACCGTGTCGGCCACGAATTGGACGGTCTGCCTGTCCTGGTAGATCGAAGTGGTGGCCTCGGAGGACCATCCGCTGAAGGCCTCTCCGGTCTTGGTGAACATGTTCTTGCGTATCGGGACAGGCTCGTCAACTGGCACATATTGGACGTCCATGGTACCGGATGTGCTGCCGGTACCCTCGAACTCCACCTTGTAGTACAATTCCGCCCATTGGGCGGTCATGGTTATGTTCGTCACAGGGGTGGTGCTCAGACCGTAGACGGTGTTGCTGGGTACGAGCTCGGATACGGGGACTATGGTACCGGTCCGTGGATTGGCGTAGCTGTAGGTGCAACGCCATCCGACGAATTTGTAACCCTCCTTGGAAAGGCCGCCATCGCTCGCAATCTCGATGGTGGATCCGATGGTGTAATGCCCATCGTCGGTAGGGGCGGTGCCGTCGCCTCCATTGGCATCGTAGGTCACAGCCGATCCGGGGAACGCATATGCGAGGCGGATCGAGCCTGCGGCAGTGCCAGTTCCGACGGAGCCGAAGGAGACCCTGTCGTTTCCTGCGCCGCCGACATAGAATTGGTTATTCTTGGCGGGGTTGTCTGAGGACCAGACCGTGTTGGGTCCGCTGGCACCCAAAGCGTTCGGAAGGTCCCAGACATCCGATTCCTTGTATGCCGAAATGATATACCTGTGGGAGTCGTCTGCTTTTGGTAAATGGGCTGTGGTCGCGGTGATCGCAGTGCCGGTATCCAATCCCTCTCCGGCCGCGGGGGACGCCTTGTTGGTGATCTTCAAGGTCCTGTCGCTGGCGACGTTGGTGATGTATATCTGATCAACCAGGTCCCATCCGCTCCCATAGGCATTCTCCAGCAGCACCCTGTTCGATATGGTGCCCATCTGGGTATGCGAGTATGGCCCGATGGCGGCGGTGGCGCCGGGTTTGGAGCCGCTGACGATCGTCGTGATGCTGATGTTGGTATAGGCATCCCCCTCGTCGATCATGGGCACCGCGCGGATGTTCTTGTTACCAAGGACCGTATAGGTCATTATCTTGAACAAGGTCCACTGGTGGAAATTCCACAGCATGTATTTTCCGCCTATTTCCACGGAACCGTTCAGGTTGTTCGCGTAATTCCTGGGGTCGTAGCCGTAAGGGACAATCGTGGCATTCGTGTTGCTGGTCACGGCCGCATAGCTATCGGACGGCTGCGAAAGGATGCGGTCGCCGGATATGATGCTCTCGTATACGCCGATGGCGACGTAGGGTACGACCGTATCGTTCGTGCCGTCCATCTTGATGGTGTGCGCATAGGCCTTCATATTGGGCCAGATGCTGCTGTCGAATCCGGGGTAGTTCTTAAGATTCGAGATGTACATCTTGTTGGAGGCGGCATCGGAGTACCAGTATACGGTGGGGATTACCAGCATTATGTTGTATTCGCTCGGTGTGATATCTTCCCCGTACTTGTTCTTGGAAAGATCGAACGGGTTCAGGACGTATCCGATATGTCCTATGATGTGGGTCTCCTTGGCATGCGCAGGTTTGGCGGGATCGGGATTGGTATTGAGGTTGACCGCAGCGTAGAACAGATTGAAGGGACCAAGTCCGGTGGCTGTCTCGGAAGTATCCGGGTCGAAGGCGAATTCCGAGGCGATCCTCGATGTATTCGTACCGTTGTAGATGGTTGTCCTGTTGCCGTTGACGTCCACCTTCTCGACTTTGGCGACCTGGGTGTTGGTGCCGTCATAATGCATGA
>CAMMYR010000169.1 GCA_946528255.1 uncultured Methanomicrobiales archaeon
CTCGTCCTCGACGGGATACACGGTTATGAGATCCAGCATCTTGAACGCCGCATCCTCTATGCACTTCTGCACCCCGGTGCCCCCGTACTTGGCCATGTTGGCGGCCATATAATCCAGGGCCTTCCTCTGTCCATCGGAGATGTTGGCGCCTTCCTTGATCTTGAAAGCCGCATCCCCCGGAACGTATTCCACCAGTCCGGCGGCGGAGGCCTTCTTCAGGGCGAGCTCGGTCTCGGCCATGGTAACGACGCACATGTCGTTGACCTCCCTGACCCTCTCGATGTTGCCCTCCGGTGCGATGTCGGCCTTGTTCATCGCCGCGATCATGGGCTTGGAGATCTTCCTGATCTCGGCGCATAGCGCCAGGAGCAGGTCGTCGTCCTCCCACTTGAGCGGATCCTCGGGGAACTCCACATGCTTGAGCGCCTCCTTGATCTGGTTCTCCGTCACGTTCAATCCGGCCAGGCGCTCGTGCAGGACGGTCTCCGGCTTGGTGCCGCTCATCCTGGCCTGCCTGACTATCCTGCCGAACCCGTTCTTGATGATCTCGCGCATCCAGCATTCTATCTCGGTGCGCAGGAACAGGATGTCCTCGGCAGGGTCGTGGGATCCGACGTCCCCGGGGACGCCCTCGATATCGGTGGAGCCGCTGACGTCCACCACGTTGATCAGGGCATCGGCCTGCCTGAGGTCGTCCAGGAACTTGTTCCCCAGCCCCTTCCCCTGCCAGGCGTCGGGGACCAGCCCCGCGACGTCCAGCAGCTCCACCGGGACCATCCTGGTGCCGTCCACGCACAGGGAGTTGTGCGGGGTGCACTTCACCCCCAGCGTTTTGCACGGGCACTCCGTGCGGACGTATGCCACGCCCTTGTTGGGCTCGATGGTGGTGAACGGGTAGTTGGCTATCTCCACGGGCGCCATTGTGGCGGCGCCGAAGAACGTGGACTTGCCGACGTTCGGCTTGCCGACGATTCCAATCTGCATGTGATCGGCTGGATGATGCGCTCCAACATTAACATATTGTCGGTCGCGCGCGACGGTAAGGGATATCTACCGCGTCCCCTATGGAGCCGCATGATCCTCCGCACGATAATCATCGACGAATCGAAATGCGACGGCTGCGGCCTGTGCGTGAACGCATGCCACGAGGGTGCGCTGGCACTCGTGGACGGCAAGGCGAAGCTGGTCAGGGAGGACATGTGCGACGGAATGGGCGACTGCCTGCCGGCGTGCCCCAGGGATGCGATCTCGTTCGCGGAGAAGGATTCCGGGACGATCCCGATGCGCCCCATGGGAGGGCCCAATCTGATGGCCATGCCCGGAGTGCAGTGGCCCATACAGATCGGCCTGGTATCCCCCGTTGCGGGGTTCTTCAAGGGGAGGCTCGTGATCGGTGCCGACTGCACCGCATTCACCGCCGACGATTATAAGAAAAGATTCATCCACGGGGATGCTCTTATCATCGGATGCCCCAAGCTCGATGAAAGATCCAGATTCGACAAGATCGCGGATATCATCAGGGAGAACGACATCACATCGGTGGATGTCATCAGGATGGAGGTCCCCTGCTGCGGCGCACTGGTGCGCATAGTGCAGGCGGCGATAGAGGCATCGGGGAAGGACATCAGTATGAACGAGATCGTCATCCGCAGGGACGGCTCGGTGCTGCGATATCATCATCGCGAGCTCATCGATGCTCCTGGCTATCCTGCCGCCCAGAGCGCCGGTTATCATCATGTTGTCCATGGAACGTTCGGATGTGCGGACATCGGTCTTGATCCCGAAGCAGGGCATCCCCTTCGCATAGGCGTAACCGAGCTCCACGCATGCCCCCTCGTCGGGGACGCGCCCGTCCATGTTGAGGACCAAAGCATCGCAGGAATCGAGAAGACCCAGATCCTCGGCGAATACCATCAGTGACACTTTATTGACGGCGTCGCGGTCGCCGGGCGCGATGTCTGGTATGTCCAGCGGCAGGTCCTGGGGGAGGACGGCATCGATACCGTGCTGGGACAGTTCCTCCTTCAGCAGGCGGTTGTAATGCAGCTCCGCATCGCAGAACATAGGGCCCGCGATGTAAACCCTCCTGATGGCCATATGGGAGTGAATGCGGAATGATGATAAAACCGTGATGGAGGATGATGGGTCATGGCTTATCCGCTCCTCGAACTCATAGCCTTGATCTGCTAACGTCATTAACATGAATACATTATTATATGCTAATATAATTATGTATAATTACCAGGGTGGAAGTCCAGCATGCGGGACTTCCTTAGACCCGCGATGCTGGACCCTGTCCTGAGAATTTCGAAGGAGGTGAAAACCTGCCAAGAAATGACAAGGACCAGGGCCGTCATTTGCAAAGGATCGCCCTGGTCCTCCAGATAATCTGGCTGATCGCCAGATTGTTTGGAATCGGGCTATAATGCCCAGCCCGCCACGCGAGTGGCGGGCGAACTTCCAACAATACATATTTGTTTTTCATGTTTATAAAGATTGTCATACTGCTCCGAGATCGAATACCAACCCAACAGATTGAACGAAGATCTCAAAGGCTTCAATTACCTGTACAATTGCGGAGGAATGACAAGGACCAGGGCCAGTTGATGCAACGGCTCGCCCTGGTCCTCCGGATAGCCTGGCGGATAGCCGGGCTATTTGGTGGAGGCTATAATGCCCAGCCTGCCGTGCAAGCGACAGACGAATCCTCTATAATACATATTTGTTTTCATATTGATAAGGGTTGCCATCCTTGCCGGTTCTGACAGATCGTTCGAATTTGATGCGGTATTTGAATGAAAGATATCCGGCAATGATGAAGAACACGATCATCCCGATGACCACAATAGCCATCGTGTGGCTGGGCTCGTCTTCGGGGGTGTCGAGGAGCTCCACATTGAACCCGGACCCCCCTTCGGCGACGGAGGACAGCGCATACACCTTGATTGAGCCCCAATCCGCGCCATTAAACGCCCCGTCCATCCCCG
>CAMMYR010000170.1 GCA_946528255.1 uncultured Methanomicrobiales archaeon
TGCTCTTCCCGACTGAGCTGTCGCTGGGCATGTAGTAGATCTCGTCGCCCTCGAAGAACAGCTTGTCAACTATCCGGTTCAAAGACCTGTGTTTGCGCACGGAACGGGCCAGCCTGAACCGCTTCCCGAAGAAGCGGCGGACTATCCTGATGTTGGTCTTCGGGGAGAGCACGCTCCGTTATCGGCATCGGTTCATATAGAATCTCCTGGGTCCCGCCCGTGCGTGTCGATATCTTTTATTACGGCATCCCCATGACCCGATTAGGTAATTGCCATGGCAAAAATCAGGGTCGGAGTCAACGGATACGGAACCATAGGTAAGAGGGTGGCCAACGCGGTCACCCTGCAGGACGACATGGAATTGATAGGGGTCACCAAGACCAGGCCGAATTTCGAGGCCAGGGCGGCGCTCGCCAAGGGATACGACCTCTACGTCCCGGACGAGAGCGTCCAGGCGTTCAAGGATGCCGGCGTGAAGATAGCCGGGACCATCCAGGACATGTACAAGAAGGTCGACATCGTCGTCGACTGCACCCCCGGCAACGTGGGCGAGATGTACAGGGACCAGTACAAGGCCGCAGGCATCAAGGCGATATTCCAGGGAGGGGAGGACCACAGCCTCACGGGCATCTCCTTCAACTCCACCGCGAACTACTCCGAGTCGTGGGGAGCCCAGCTCTCGAGGGTCGTCTCCTGCAACACCACCGGTCTCCTGAGGACCCTGAACCCCATCGACAAGGCGTTCAAGGTCGAGCGCGCATTCGTCACCATCGTCAGGCGCGCCGCCGATCCCGGCGACAGCAAGAACGGTCCGATCAACGGCCTGGAGCCCTCCGTCAAGCTCCCGACCCACCACGGCCCGGATGTCCAGAGCATCATGCCCTGGCTCGACATCAACACCATGGCCGTCAAGGCGTCCACGACCCTCATGCACCTGCACACCGTCGTGGCCCAGCTCTCCAAGGAGACCACCACCGAGGAGGTCCTCGCTGTCCTGAAGGAGGCGCCCCGCGTCAGGCTGGTCAGCAGCAAGGACGGCATCAAGACAACCGCACAGGTCATGGAACTGGCCAGGGACCTCGGCCGCGACCGCTCCGACATGTACGAGATCGTCGTCTGGGAGGACGGCATCAAGGTCGTCGGCAACACCCTCTACTACTACCAGGGAGTGCACCAGGAGTCCGACGTGATCCCTGAGAACATCGATTGCATCAGGGCCATGTGCAAGGCCGAGCCCGACGGGCCCAAGTCCGTAGCCAAGACCGACAAGGCTCTGGGGATCTCCAAATCCCGAGGTGGTTCAGACGCCCAAGGACTTCAACACGCTGGAGGATTTCGACTACAGGGGCAAGACCGTCCTCCTCAGGGTGGACATCAACTGCCCCCTGGACAAGACCAGCCTGCAGATCGTCAACGACTCCAGGATCAGGAGGGTCGTCCCCACCGTCAGGGAGCTGATGGGCAAGCAGGCCAAGCTGGTCATACTGGCACACCAGAGCAGGAAGGGCGCATGGGACTTCATCAACCTGGAGCAGCACGCCGAGCACCTCTCCAAGCATATCAACGCCCCCGTGAAGTACGTGGACGATGTGATCGGGGAGGAGGCCGTGTCCGCGATCAAGGCCCTGGAGCCCGGGCAGGTCCTCCTGCTGGGCAATGTCAGATCCATAGACAGCGAGACCGCCAAGGGCGATATGGCCAAGCACTCCGAGGGGGAGATCGTGGAGACGCTGGCACCCCTCATAGACTACTACGTTTGCGACGCGTTCGGCGCATCCCACAGGAGCCAGTGCTCCCTGGTCGGCTTCGAGCCCAGGGTGCCCTCGGCATCCGGCAGGCTCATGGCCAAGGAGATGTTCGCGCTGAAGGCGATCTTCGAGAACCCCCGCAGGCCCTCGGTGTTCATCCTGGGCGGAGCCAAGTTCGGCGACGCCTCGGAGATGATCGACAGGGTCCTGGGGAACGGCATGGCCGACACGGTGATACTGGTCGGCCTGGCCGGCAACGCCTACCTCCTCGCCAGGGGAGTGGACATAGGCGAGGCCAGCGCCAAGATCCTGCAGGAGGAGCTGACTCCCGAGAACCTGCAGGCCGCCAAGGACATCCTGGCCAAGTACGGCCAGAGGGTCCTGCTCCCGGTCGATGTGGCCGTGGAGAGGGACGGCAAGAGGGTCTCCGTCAACATCGGGGACCTGCCCACCAAGGAACCCGCCCTGGACATCGGCGACGCCACGGCGGAGAAGTTCGCAAAGGTCATCATGTCCTCCAGGACCAGCTTCATGTCCGGCCCCGCCGGAATGATCGAGAAGGAAGATTTCGCGATCGGCACCCGCATGCTCATGACCGCCATGGTCGACAGCGGCGGGCAGTCCGTCATCGGCGGAGGCCACACCGGAGGCGCGGCCGAGAGGTTCGAGCTGGCCGACAGGTTCTCCTACGTCAGCACCGGAGGCGGTGCGCTGGAGACATTCCTGCTGGGGGAGCCGCTGCCCGTGATAGAGGCGCTGAAGTACTCCATGTCGAAGTACCCCGCGGAGCGCCAGTAAGGTTATAAATAAGAAAGGGGGATGCGGAACCGATGGCAAAGAAGAAGCGCCGCATAATAGAGGAACCGGAGGAGGAGTACGAGTTCACCCCCACCGAGTTCAACGAGAGGGAGTTCATCCTCAAGGATATCTACGGATCCAAGGTCTTCGCGGTCATGATCGCGCTGGGATTCATCGTCGGTATCGTCGGTGCGGTCATCATCAACGTCTCCGGCGCCGATTACGCCTGGGGGATCGCCACCCTGATATCATTCGCAGTGGTCATCATGGGGAAGAGGATCCTCGCCATGCTCGGATTCGTGCCCGAGATGCTGGACATGAAGATGCTCCTGGGCGCGTACCTGATGTACCTGGCCTTCGCGCTGGGAGTCTGCATCGTGGGCGTCAACCCGCCCTTCGC
>CAMMYR010000171.1 GCA_946528255.1 uncultured Methanomicrobiales archaeon
TGATGAACACCTCGGAGGTCTTCTCGGGCCTGTTCAGGTATCCCCTGGAGACCTGCGGGCCCGCGATTATCAGCTCGCCGGGAACTCCCACAGGGACGCGGCGCATCTTCCTGTCGACGATGTAGGCCTTGACGTTGTCGTTGGGCCTCCCTATGGGGCACAGCGGATTGTCATCCGGGACCACATCGCCCAGGACGTACACGGTGGTCTCCGTGGGGCCGTAGATGTTCCACAGCTCCATCCACTCCGGGGGATTGACCGGGACCAGCCTCTCGCCTCCGACCATGAAGTGGCGGAGGGTCCTGCACTCGGTCATGGTGACGAACTGCCTCCCGACCTGGGTGGTCATCAACGCGACCGTGATCCCGTTATCGATGAAGTAACGGTCCATGGCCGTCAGGTCGAGCCTCATCTCATCGGGCAGGACGTACAGCCTCGCGCCGTTGCACAGGGCCGAGAAGATGTCCATCATGTTGGCATCGAATCCGAAGCTGGCATATGTGGCGAGCCTGGAATCGGGGCCGATCTCCATCGCCCTCGTATTGAATTCCAAGAAGGACGAGAGGTTCCCGTTCTCCAGCATGCATCCCTTGGGGGTCCCGGTGGTCCCGGAGGTGTACAGGATGGTGAAGGCATCGCCGGGGGCGTGCTCGGCGGAGAAGTCCCCTGCGGGGAGGTTTGGAATCTCGTCGGTGTAGAGGAACTCGCCCTCGTAGCTGTCCAGGAGCCCTGCGAGATCCCTGTCGGCTATGACCAGGTCCGTGCCGGAGTCTCCGACCATGAAGTTCAGCCTCTCCTTCGGATAGGACGGGTCCAGAGGCTGGTAAGCGGCTCCTGCCCTCAGGATTCCCACGGGTATCGTGGCTATCCTCTCGCTGCGGTGGACCAGGACCGCGACGTAGCTGTCGCGGCCGATGCCCTTGCCCTTGACGTAGGCAGCGATCCTGCCGGACACGTCGTCCAGCTGGGAGTAAGTGAGCTCGATGTCCTTGAACACGACCGCGACCGAATCCGGGCTCGTCCCGAACCTGTCCTCGATCATCTCCACGGGGGCCTTGGGGCGCCCGCCGCCGGTATCCGTCTCGTTGAACGAGTCCAGGAGCCGGACGGAATCGGCATCCGAGATGTCGATATCTTCGAATGCTGGCACTGCGGATGCGGCATCAACTATCCTGATGAATACGGAGCCGATGGAATCGATCATGCCCTCGGTGTAGTAATCGGTGCGGTAGGTGATGGCCAGGGAGAATCCGTCATCCGTGTCGGATACCTCGGCTATCAGCTTCTCCTTGGGCGGGGAGGTGTATTCCCTGAGCAGCTTGGGGGCGGAATCGTGGCCCCTTATCATGCTGAGGTCCAACAGGTCCTTCTGATATGCGAACACCACCTCGGGGGAGAACCCGAACCTGGCGCAGAAATCCGACATGGGGGCCTGATTGCCCCTGTACCCGTCGATGATCCTCTGGGACTCCGACATGGCATCCTTCACGGAAGCTCCGCCGAAGGGCACGGTGAACGGGATGACGCGGGCGAGTGATGCCACGACGCCGGCGTTCGCATCGTTCCTGCCGCTCTGTGCCAGGCCGAAGAATGCGCGGCCCTTCGGATCCATGCACTCCATGGCGTATCCGAAAGCGGATGCGAGATAGGCGGTCCTGCTGAAGCCGTTGTCCTTGTAGAACCTCCTCATGCGCTCGAGATCCGCCTTGAACTCGAATCTCCTGACGGCCTTGGCCGGAGCATCGGAATAGACGTCGCGCTGCGGGAGCGAGGCGGATTCCACCGCCCCGAAGGCCGAATCGTAGAACGACCAGTCGCATCCCTCCCCATCGTCCTCGGGGCAGCCGTCGTCCCCGTCGACCTGCCTGCCGTCGTAGGCGGCGCCTATGTCCGCGGACAGGATGGCCATGGATGTGCCGTCGGTGACGATGTGGTGGATGTCCATGAACAGATACTTCGATGCACCCACCCTTATTATGCGGAACCTGCAGGCGCATCTGCCGAGATCGAACGGCTCTATCAGAACGCCCGGGTCGAATCCGGCTTCCATATCCACTGTCTTCAGATCCAGCTCGGACGAGGGCTCCTGTACGGCATCGCCGCCTCCATCGACCGAGAATCTCGCGGTCAGGCCGGGATGAGCGGCAACCGCCGCCCTTATGGCGCGCTCCAATCTGCCCTCGTCGATCCCTTCCGGGAGCTCCTCGAACAGAGGATTGTTGTAAACCGTCGAATCCCTGTCCGCCAAGTACTCGGCGTAGATCTCCTTCTGGACCAAGTTCAAGGTTCTTCTCATGTCCTAATCACCCACGCTCTTCGTTTCCTGATGAGGGAGCACTCGATGAGCTCGGAATTGAGTCCTCCCACGAATGACTTGAAGATCACACCATGGCTGTCCGCCCAGTAATTGCCCAGGCTCACGGTGTACATGTAGCAGACGCGGCTGCCGTACTTCGTATCCACTATCGACCTCTTGTCCGGCACCTTCCTCATGTCGTCGCTGACCTGTATCGGGCTGAGGAACTGGTCCTGGGTCATCGCCTGGTGCGATACGTTGCTGCCTATGGTCACCTGCACGTCCAATGTCCCGTCCTGGTTGATGTCGGCGATGCGGTACTCGGTGCTCCTGTAGTCGCTGCTCGTGCGAAGGACGTAATAATCACCGATCTCCAGGTCCGTCCTCAGCTCTCCGCTGTGATCGGGGACGACAAATACCAGAGATGCCACGATGATGGTGGATACCGCAGTTATTGCCAGCAGAACAGCGTGCAGCCTGCCCATAGGGTGAGAAGCATTGTAATCCATTAAATCGGTTCCCATCCGTCGAACGGGGAACCTGCGATCCCCGAGAGAGGGGGATTCAGATAGGTTTATATATGAGCCTGGTATGGAGAGTCTTGGTATGACGGCCATAGCGGCGGGGTCACACCCGGTCCCAT
>CAMMYR010000172.1 GCA_946528255.1 uncultured Methanomicrobiales archaeon
TACACATTCGACATCCCCGGCGACTACCGCATCAAAATCGATGGGACCACCGCCGACGGCGAGGAATACCACGGATACCGCATCCTCTTCGTGGACGGCGAAAAGACCAACACCTACACCTACGAGGTGAACAATGTGCGTTACACCTTCAAGATGGGCATACTCTTCAGCGACTACGTCGACAGCATGGACAGCATGGACGTATCCGAGAGGAGGGACGACCGCAGCAACCGCCAGGAGCATGCGGCGGGGTTCGTCATCGCCGATACCGTGTACATAAAGCAGCTGGCGGACCACTTCCTCGGCCTGGGGCTGAAGGATTCCGAGACGCTCGCTGCGGTGCTGTCCATGACGCAGTACATCACGTACGCGTTGGACAGCAGCACCCACGGGGTATCCGAATATTGGAACTTCCCCATCGAGACGCTGTACCTGAACGCAGGAGATTGCGAAGACACCTCCATCCTGTGCAGCGCCATATACAAGGCCCTGGGATTCCAGAGCGCCCTGATACTGATGTCCGGCCACATGGCGGTGGGATTCCTCGGGACCGATATGGACGATTACGGCCAGTGGGTGGCCGCAACCGGATACGCCAGATACGATCGCAGCGGGTACTACTACGGCGAGACCACGTCCACATCGTACGCGCTCGGGGAGATACCGAAGGACGTCGCATACGTGGACACGATCAAGATCGGCACCGGATACGACGAGAAGGACCGAACCATCCAGGGGGCTCCGCCCCCTCAAACCGTTTTCCTTCTGAGAACCCCGATCGCGAATACATATCATCGAGCGATATCAGGCGCACGTTGGGGTCGTTCTTGGCGATCTCCCTGAGGTCCACCGAGAACCCGGCGGCGGAGAACATGGCGTACAGCCTGTTGGATCCCTTGATGGCCTTGGACCTGTCCTTCAGGGCCTCGTAATCCCCCTTGCCGAACTTATCGCCGTAGAGCCTGCAGGTGGCCACCATGGTGCGCTTGACGCGGCTCTCGTCGACCACCGCGATGAAGTTGATCACATCGTCCGGCGAATTGTCCTTCTTCCTGGGCTTGCCGAACCCGTCGCACTTGTACGCGAATCCCACGTAATCCATGCAGACGAACTCGAACATGTCCTCCAGGTACCTGTCGATGTCCGCACGGGCGACCTCGTAGGCCTCCTCCCCGGACATGAACGCGACCTGGGGCTGGTAGCGGGCCACTATGGTGTAGTAGAAGCGGAGGATGTTGCTGTGGATGGAATACACCGTCCTCTTGGTCGCCGGCGCGACCTCCTTCCTGACCATCCCCTTGTGCTCCAGATCCGCCACCGCATCCTTGGCCACATTCCCCCTGAGCTCCGCCATGTCGGAGATGTCGTTGATGGTCTCCGCCCCGGCGGCGATGGCCGCCAGCACCTTGGTGCTGTTCAGGCGGGCCGAGGGCTCGGTGCCGAGCATGCTCTCGACTTCCAGCAGGAACACCGCCATATGGCCGAAGAAGTGCTTCCTGATGGCATCCCCGGGATCGCCCTGGAATATGTGCTGGTACGCCGGGGTCCCCCCGACCACGCTGTACGCGATGAAATGCTGCAGCGGGGTGTAATCCGGGTGGAAACCCACGCATTCCCTGTAGGACATGGCGCGGACGTCCAGAGTGTAGTAGAAGCGCCCGAAGACCGAGCTGTCGTTGTCGCAGACCACCAGCATCATCCTGGTGTTGGGCAGGTCGCGGTTGATGAACTGCCTCATGTAGGAGGTGAACTCCGGGAAGTTGTCGATGAGGTCGGAGTAGTTGTCTATGACCACCACTACCTTCTTCTTGCCGCAGACCCTCTTGAGCCACGGGAAAAAATCGCCCACGTCGTCCAGGTCGATCCTGGATCCGGAGAACGATGTGAGCTCCCTGGACATCACCTTCAGGTTGTCGACGCTGAGGCCGACCATGCCGGAGATGTAGATGTAGCTCTTGTCCTGGCAGAACTCCCTGATGATCGCCGTCTTCCCCAGGTGCCTGCGGCCGCATACGGCGCAGGAAACGGGGGCCTTGGCATAGACGTTGTTCAGATATGCCAACTCCTTCGAGCGTCCGACCAGGGTCTCCATGTCATACGGTAACGCGCGCGAACGGATAACCTTATCGGGAGGTGATAGCAGGGCAGGATTCGTGGATTTGTGACCGTCCCGACCGTCTCATCGCAGAATATCGTTGCGATACCTCGGCAGGAAATACGTATCCGCCATGGACTTCGGATCGCCGGAGCGTATCCTGTCCATCTCCTCCGGATCCAGGTCCACGGACACCATCTTCTCCCCGTTGTACTCCTCATCTAGAAGACGGCCCTTGGGGTCGCGGATCGATATCCCGCCGCCGAAGCGGGTCTCCCCGTTGTCCCCGTATTGGTTGCAGGCGGCCACGAAAACTGTGTTGTCGTATGCCCTGGCTGGGAGCACAAGGTCCCAGGCGTCCCTCCTCCTGCCCGGGCCGAGGTTTGAGGCGTGGGGCATCAGGACGATGTCGGCGCCGCCGCGGGCGTAGAGCTCGGTGATGCGGGGGATGTGGTTCTCCCAGCACAGCTGGATCCCGACCTTGGCGAAACCCAGGTCGATCACTGGGAAGGAGTCCCCCGCCTTGTACACGGGCGCCTCGCGGGTACCCAAATGGGTCTTGCGGTAGATCCCGGCGATCCTCCCCTCCGAGGCTATGGCCTGCTCTATGCCGGGGCCCTCGCCGCAGTATCCGAAGCATATGGCGACGCCCGATTCCTCGGAGAGCTCCATCACGCCCTCCATGAGGGCGTCGCAGTACGTAAGCGGATGGATCCTCGAGGGGTCGGTGGTGTAGCCGGTGAGGCACATCTCCGGGAAGCATATCAGGTCGGAGCGCTGGAGCCTGGCAGTCTCGACATAACCTGCCATCCGCTCCAGGTTCCCCTCGGGATCC
>CAMMYR010000173.1 GCA_946528255.1 uncultured Methanomicrobiales archaeon
CCATGGCCGAGACCCTCTCCAGGAGCAAATCCAAGACGACCTACGACAAGGGATCCAAGGCCATCGTGAACGTCCTGCTCAAACTGATGTTCTACACCGTGCCCCCGGTCTTCATCATCATGCTCATAAAGGGCTACATGAACGGCGGGGACATCGCGGAGTACGGACTGGAGGCGATAATCTTCGCCATCACCCTGGCCATCGGGCTGATGCCGGAGATGCTGGCAACCATAGTGTCCACCAATCTGGCCAAGGGCGCCATAGACATGTCGAAGAACAAGGTGATCGTCAAGGACGTCACCGCTATCCAGAACTTCGGCGCCATGGATGTGCTCTGTTCCGATAAGACCGGCACCCTGACCGAGAACAGAATCACCGTCGACAGGTGCAGCGACATCTACGGGAATCCCAGCAAGAAAGTGGAGCTCTTCAGCTGCATCAACAGCTGGAATCTGAAATCCGCCACGAACCAGATCGACTGGGCCATCGACGAGTACGCCGCCGAGAAGGAGCTGGAGGAGGAGAGGGACTCCTACGAGTACGTGGCCGACGTCCCGTTCGACTTCACCCGCAGGAGGACGACCGTCGTCGTCAGGAAGGACCAGGACGTTAACCTGATGATCACCAAGGGTGCCATCCCCGAGATCCTCTCGGTATCCAGCAGCTACCTGGACGAGAACGGCGACATCCAGCCGCTGACCCAGCAGAAGATCAACGAGATCATGGGCCTGGTGGAGTGGTATTCCATAAGGGGGCTCCGCGTCCTCGCGGTCACCCACAGGTACTATCCCAGCGACAAGACCGAGTACACCGAGGCCGACGAGGTCGACCAGATCATCGCCGGTATGCTGGTGTTCACCGACCCCGTCAAGAGGTCGGCCAGGAAAGCAATCGAGGACCTGGCCGAATACGGCATAGCCGTCAAGGTCCTGACCGGGGACAACCAGTACGTCTCCCGCCACGTCTGCTCCCAGATAGGGATACCCAGCGAGGAGTTCCTCACCGGCCCGATGATCGACAAGATGTCGGACGAGGAGCTGCAGGAGGCGGTCGAGAAGTGCAGCATATTCGCGCAGCTGGACCCCGACAACAAATCCCGTATCGTGCTGGCGCTCAGGGCCAACGGCCACACCGTCGGTCTGATGGGGGACGGCATCAACGACGTCGTCGCCATGAAGAACGCCGACGTGAGCATCTCCGTCGACACCGGAACCGATATCGCGAAGGAGACGGCGAACATGATCCTGCTGGAGAAGGACCTGGGTATCCTCAAGACCGGGGCCATCGAGGGCAGGAAGGTCTACGTCAACTCCATCAAGTACGTGAAGATGATCGGTTCGATCAACTTCGGATACATGTTCTCGCTGATCCTGGCCACCCTGCTGTTCAACTTCGAGCCCATGGGCGCCATCATGATCCTGATCTTCAACCTGATCAACGACTTCGCCTGCCTCATCATCCCCTGGGACAAGGTGGAGGACGAGTTCGTCAAGGAGCCAAGGAAATGGGACGCCATCAACCTGAAGAACGTCATGTTCCACTACGGGCCCATGTGCCCCATCACGGATGTGATGACCTGGGCGTTCATGATCTTCGTGGTGTTCGGATCCATGTCCACTGGCGTAGTGTTAGATAGTGCAGGGTTGCCTATTGAGGCCGCAAGTAATTATGATAATGTAGGAGCGATGATTCTCGCTAGAGAGGATCTCACCGGCACCAATGTCGAGGCGTGGTTCCAGGGAATCTGGGTCATAGAGCAGTATTGGATGCAGGTATGGGCCATCCACATCGTGCGTACCAACAAGCTGCCGTTCTTCCAGGCCTGGTCCTCCAAGGCCCTTGTGGTCTCGGCGATACTGGCGCTCATCGTGGGTACCCTGCTGCCGTTCACCGGCGGGCTGTGGGAAGCCATATCTGACTTCCCGGAGGCATATTTCTCCAGCGAGTTCCTCGACGTGGCCCCGATCTTCATGATCTGGATGCCCTTCATCGCGTGCGTCTACTTCTTCGGAGCGCACCTGATAAAGAAGAGGATGCTGAAGACCCACGGGTACTTCGCCTGTTGAAACCGGGGCCCTCCGGGGCCCCTTTCCCCTTTCTATAACGCCCGCGCGCACGGGCTAAATCTACTTATACTCGCACACCGAATCGTATGCATCCTCAAGAAGGGCGCTACCGTGAGATGCTATGCTTGTTTCGGATCAACCGCAGACTGTTACTCCGACGATGCCGGGGGTATGCAATGAGATCCGCCGCGGCGATTCTGTTCACCTCGTTCGCAGTCATGCTCATGCTGGCCGTTCCCTTCTCGACCGTCAGTGCAGATACGACGGAAGGCGAAGAGCATTGGGAGCAGGCGCATTACGCGTACAGGGTGACGTACAACACGGCCACCGTGGGCACCGAATACCAGTCGCAGATCACCGGGGTCTACAAGGACGGGAACATCGCGGCGGGGACTGCGAAGGAGACCCCGATATCCCATGACGACAAATGGAACTACAATCCCGGCTCCTGGACCTGGAGCTCGGTCACCGGGCTGGGACCGTTCAACATGTTCTACGCCGCCATAAGCACAGGCCAGGAGGATGACGAAGCCATCACCACAGCCAAAGGCCGCGTGGCGTACATCCTCGACCCCGCGGACCTCTCCAAGGCCGTATTGGGCAAGAACATCAGGGAATCCACGAAGCTCCCCGATGGTACGCTGGGCAAGTACAACATCATGCTGGTGATCCCCACGGTGTACTGGTACTCGGATTCCGCCGGGAACCTGTACATTTCCGATACGAAGGACAACCCGAACATCCCCGCAGGGGTAAGGGACCAGATGAAGGCGTACGGCCACACCGCCTGGGTATCCTCATCCGAGCCGGAGAGGGTCTATCCCTATCTGGCGATAGGCGTCTACGAGGCGTACAAGGA
>CAMMYR010000174.1 GCA_946528255.1 uncultured Methanomicrobiales archaeon
GTCAGGTGAATACTCAGCGGCCAGTTCCGGGTTCAATGTTTTTAGGTCATTGTATCCCGGGAGAATACTCTTCCCGCTGCAATACGGACATCCATTTTTCTTCCTCGAGCTGATTACAGCTTCCCATTCATGGCCACATTTCCCGAGCCACCACGCCTTCTTGCCACTTCCTGCCGTGACCTCGGTAGGCTTCAGAGTATTCTTGGTCGGATGCCATTCCTCCAGCAGATCGGGATTGGTAGTTGCCAGGTCGTTGAATCCTTCTAATACACGATGGCCGGAGCAGAATGGGCAACCTGGAGTCTTCGCCTGGTAAGCAACAGGCCTATCCCACTCGTGGCCACACTGCCCAACCCACCAAACGTTTTTGTGTGAAGAGTAGGCGACGTTTTCAGGAGTCAAGCTCCCATTCTTCGTAGGGTGCCAGGTTTCCAATAATGCCGGATCGTTTCTGATACACCAATCATAGAACGACTTGACATCATCGGCCATACCTTGCCTATGGTTTTGTTGGTATTTATACGGCTCGATTGGCTTTTGAAACCGAGAATGCGCTGTTATCTCAGAAAACCACTATGTCCCTGAGGCCCTCGACCACCTTGGGGTCGTCTATCGCCCTTGCCAGGTCGTCCGGCCCTGAGAACGGCCGCTCCAGGACCAGCCTGGTGGCCCTCTTCTTGCCCACTCCCGGCAGCGCCTCCAGCGCGGACATGGGCATCTCGTTGATGTTGAAAGGATATGTTATCCCGGTGACCGATCTGAATCCCCAATCGGTGACCAGGATGTCATGGGTGGTCCCGACCTCCAGCTTATATGGAACGCCGACCAGAAGCGGATAGGACCCGATCTGCCTCCCGAAGGTGATGTTCCCGTCGTTGAGCTCCATGTACACATCCTTCAGTACTGTCCCGTAGGGCGCCACCCTCTCCAGCATCACGCGGTCGATGTTCTCGCGGACATCCTCCTTGAAGCGTTTGAACCTCTTCTGATTCACCTTCACTTCGAAATCCCTGCGGACCGGCAGCACCTGGCGGATGTTGATCCTGCGGACCATGAGGCCCTCCGAGACCATTCTCTCCAGGATCTCCATGTCCATGGTATAGGTGGAAGCGGTCTCCCCGTCCAATCCTGCTATGATGTTGATCCCGGGCAGCAGCTTCGGCATGCCCCTTGGCTCCCTCTCCGCGCCGACCTCGTTTATCAGGCGGACCGCGGCCATGACCTGCTCCGAGGTGCTGTTGAGGTTGTTCTCGATGACCACCCTGGGATCCGCGGATTCCATCCCGAGGGCCACGACGTTGCCGTCGGTACAGCATTCCGCCAATATAGCCAGCACCTCCCTGGATTCCTCAGGGTAGGCGGCTATGACCGCTGCGTTGGCGTTATCCGTATGGATGGTGTCGAACCCCATGTCCCTCAAGCCTTCGAAGAGCTCCCTCACGGCTTCGGGGTTCGGCTTCGGCACGGGGGAATCCGGATCCGATCCGTATGATACGATGCAGGTCTGACCGCCGATGCGGATGTTCCTGACGCCCAGCTCCCTCAGCCTGGCGGCCTCCTCCAGGATGTCCTGCGGAGAGCGCATCAGGGGCCTCCCCTTCAACGGCTCGATGCAATACGAGCATCCGCCGGAGGAGTACCTGTGACATCCGCGGTAGGATTCTATCTCTGCCACCAGCGGCTGGGGGAAATCCTGGTGGGATTGCACTATGTCGGCGCCGAGGAGCATCCATCTGTTCCACTCCTCGAGCGTCCTGAGGCGCTCCCCGACCTCCTTCCCGGTCATGCCGTCGTAGAGGGCGGCCGCAATATCTCCCTTGATCGCGAAATCGAAGCGCCTGGCTATGCCGGTATCGGCGGCGGAGCCGCCGACCATCCTCCAGCCCTTGAGCTTCAGGAATATGGATTCCAGCTCCCTGACGGACATGGGCATGCTGCGCAGGTACTTCCCGGGAACGGTGTTCCCGCTTAGGACCACCGTGACATCCGCGGGGGGTATCTTGGCCCCGCCGCGGATCATATCCACGGTGATGTACTCCACGGAATCCGCGCCGGCATCCTTCGCCGCGCCGGCGATGGCCCTGGCCATAGGCGATATGTACGGGGGGACGCCCAATGCTGCCGGGTCGTCTATGTACCCGTCTATGAGGACCACGGATACCTCCGGACCGCCCTCTACACGCTTCCCCCCGCGTTCTTTCATGATATCCGTATGGCCGTGGCAATTAAACCATGCGGGGTTCCGAGAGGGATTAAAATATCCAGCAGCGGATAACAGGGCATGAGCTCGGATCCGACCTTCGACGCGATATCCAAGGCCAAGAGGCAGTGCGAGAGCGGGAACCCCACCGGGGGCGCCAACACCCTGGAGGCCTTCCTCGCCACGGACCCGCACAACGTGAAGGCAAGGATGGAGCTGGCCAGGATCTACGTCTACGAGCTCGAGGACAAGGAGACCGGCCTCATGCAGCTCGATGTCATCCTGGATCTGGATCCGGATAACCTCGACGCCATCTCCGCGCAGATCACCGTGCTCTCCGCGGACAAGAGGAACAACAAGGTCGTCAGGGAGAAGCTGGACAAGCTGGAGGCCGAGAGGCCCTGCGCCGAGGTGTACAACATGTACGCCAGGTTCCTGAAGTTCCAGATAGGCGATTTCAAGGGCGCGCAGCAGTACTACCTGAAGGCGATAGAGCTGGATCCCAAGGAGTACACGTACCACCAGAACTACGCCGTCCTGCTGCTGAACGACCTGAGGGACTGGGTAGGCGCCAAGGAGCAGCTGGAGATCATGCTCGATATGAATCCGGGCGATGCCAAGGCGAAGAAGGCCTACGACCGCCTCATGAAGCAGAAGTTCGACGAGAACGGGAACGTGAAGAAGAAGAGCAGGTTCTTCGGAAGGCGATCTTTATCGCGAT
>CAMMYR010000175.1 GCA_946528255.1 uncultured Methanomicrobiales archaeon
GAGGGCTGGGGCGACGGGATTCCCGTACAGCCTCCTGGAGGATTACCTCGAGGACGAATCCGGCAAGGTCGAGCACAAAAGGCTCTCCCGCGCCGACCTCCCGAAGCGAATCAATCCTCGTCGTTGATCAGCTTCTTCAAAACGATCCTGACATCCTTCTTCGTGACCTCCTTCATGGCGTAGAGGATTCCGATGAAGACGAACTCGCACAGGAAACCGACCAGTGCCAGCTTGATTAATCCGTGGATGTCGAACAGCTCGTGAAGACCGTAAAGGACCGCGATCGCGCCCGCGAACGCGATAATCATGGTCCAGAGCCTGGGATAGAGCCTGAAGCGGGTGTACTTCCCGACCATGACGATCAGGATGACGGCATATATCACATATGCCAGCGAGATGGAGAACGATGCTCCCATACCGCCTAGTCCGGCGCAGAAGGATGCGACGGTCTCGTTGGGGATGAGGACCACGAACCCGGACACGGCTATGGCGCACAGGATGGCCGATGCCCTGAGGTAGGCCATGCCCCTGTTGATCGCATAGAGCACCTGGGTCATCATCCCGGCGAACACGAACGGGATGATCTGTATGGATAGGATGGCTATCATCTGCCCGCTGGGCCCGAACTGCGGGCCGAACAGGGTCTCGGCGATCTCCGGGCCGTACACCAGGAAGAACACTATGAACGGCCCCAGGATGACGATCAATCCCCTCTCCAGGGCCCACAGCATGCGCTCGGTGACCCTGTCGTCCGCTATGTTCTTGGACAGATGAGGGAGCAATACGTTGTTCAGGGAGACGCCGATGGCGGTGAACGTGGCGATCAATCCGGCGGCAGTGCTGTAGTACGTGACCTCGATGCTCTCGTAGAACAGACCGACCATGACCTTGTCCAGGTTGGTGACCACAGCCGTCAGGATCAGAGCGGCGGCCAGGGGCAGGGCGAATATGGTGTATTCGCGGATGTACGTCGGCCGTACCAGCCTGAGCCCCACCTTCCATGCCATGGCCACGCTGATGACCACGGAGATGGACGTGGCGATCACATAGGCGCTGCTCAGGGTCTCCGCGTCCACATAGAACAGGGCCATGAGGATCAGGATGGCGTTCCTGATGCCGCACTCCACTATGGTGAGGACGGAGCTCTTCCCGCTGAGCATCATGCCGTCCAGGGTGTAGTAGATGGCGAACTGGACGTTCGATATCACCTGGTACAGCACGAACATGAGGCAGACGCGCACCGCCTCGTCGTCGATGGCCTCGGACATCCTCATCAGATAGACCGTCACGAGGGTGCATCCGACCATCAGGATGGTCAGTGCCGCCTTGATGACCATGTATGTGCTGAAGCAGTCGGAGCGGTCGTAGCCCTCCTTGGCGATGAATTTCAGGTTCGCCGTGTTGAATCCCAGGTCGGCGAGGGTGTTCACGAGGGTGATCAGGGACAATCCCCAGATCATCAGGCCGTACTCGTCGGCGACGTACCTGGTCATCACTAGCAGTGATACGAACGCCATTATCGCCGCAAGCAATTGCGACGACACTTTGAACGTGAAATTGCGTACTAGCAATCGGTACGACCTCTTGCGTATCATGACGACTCCTTATTTTAATATTATTCGCGCGACAGGGTTTTAAGGCGGGGTTGGGATTAGGGGCGCATGTCCGATGACCAGCGCGCGGGAAGCGCCCTCAGGGCTCTGATCTCGTTCTTCACGATCAAGCATTTCGAGCTGGTGCAGGAGGACATCGACGAGATGGAGAGGAAGTTCCACCTGGTGCCTGTGGTCGGATTCATCTACGGATTGCTGGCACTTCTCCTGATAGCGGGGATAACCGCCGTCATAAGGTATGGGGGCAACGGCATGTGGATCATGATGGTGCCGGCCGCCTGCCTGGGATGCGCCTACTTCGGAAGCAGGTTCCTGCACTTCGACGGGCTGACGGATTTCGGGGATGGAACAGTTGTTTCCGGTACCAGGGAGGACCACGTCAGGGCGCTGAAGGACACGCTGGTCGGCGCCGGCGGCGTCGGCACGGCCGTGGCCGTTGTGATATTATCGTTCTGCGGTTACCTGACGGTGCCTTTCGCGCTGATGGTCGTAGCGATACCCCTTTCGGAGGTCATGCTGAAGGTGGCGATGGTCTTCGCCGCCGCTTACGGGGAACCGAGCAACGGGATGGCCGCGAGGCAGGTGTCCCAGACCACCGGGGCCTCCGCCGTCAGGGCGTCCGCCCTGGGCGCGGTGCTCGGCGCGGTGCTCATGGTCATCGGCGCCGGCGCGGCCGTGCTGATCCTGGATGCCGACTTCATGGAATGCGTGAAATACGGATTGCTGGCTCTTATCGTATCTCTTATAATGGCGGCCATAGTGGGAAGGACGGTGGCCATGAAGGCCAACAGGGATTTCGGGTTCGTCAACGGGGATGTGCTCGGTGCCACGAACGAGATCGCCAGGCCCGCGGTGCTCATCGCCATGGGCCTCCTGCTGTCGCTGATCCGATCCTTCCAAATCGGCCGTGCGCGCGTGGGCGGGTTTTAAACACAATGGCGCGGATATTGCCCCTATGAGACATTCGAGAACGAACCGGGGCTGCAGGCTATTAGAGGTCATCGCCGTATTGGCGGTGGCCTTTGCCGGGGCCGCCGTGCTGACCACAGGCGATGCGGATGCTGCGCCCTTGGACCACGTCAAGGTCATCAAGGACGACGGCTACGTGCTGAAAGCCGAGGATTTCGGCGATACGGACACCCCCAACCGCAACAACATCGTCATAGACGGCGTGAAGGCCAGCCTGGCGGTGTCCGAGCTGAGAGCGGGAACCACAGCGCTGATCTACGAGGTCTATCTGGTCAACGGAGGATCGCTGGATCTGACCGAGGCCACCCTCGCCAAGCTGGCGGCCCTG
>CAMMYR010000176.1 GCA_946528255.1 uncultured Methanomicrobiales archaeon
TGATCGTCAGCAGGAATACCAAGGGGATGGATGCGGAGCATATTGCATCCTCCTGCACCGAGACGATCACCGAGAATCTCGTCGACAGTGTCATGTCCCCCACTCTCTACGGAGGGCTCCTCGGGATCCCGGGAGCCATCATCTTCAGATGCGCCAACCTGATGGACGCCATGTGGGGGTACCTCAACGAGAAGTACGCCAGGCTGGGGTTCTTCCCGGCCAAGTTCGATGATGTCCTCGGATTCGCCACTTCCAGGATCTCCCCCTATTTCGTCGCCCTCGCGGGGATGCTGCTGAAGATGGACTGGAGGGCCGCCGTCCCCGCCGCCAGGGCGGAGCACACCAAGACCCCCAGCCCCAACAGCGGGTGGTCCATGACCGCCGTCTCCGCTACCCTGGGCATAAGCATGGAGAAGAAGGACGTCTACGTCATGGGGACCGGCCCCCTTCCGACCACCGCGGATGTCAGGAGATGCCTCCGCCTGGTGGAGACCGCATCGGTCCTCTTCATCCTCACTGTCTGCCTGGTTGCATACGCCCTGCTGGGGTGCTGGATACAGGTCCAGTGCGAGGACGTCACCCATTGCATCATAGATTCGTTCCTCGGCCTGTTCGGGTGGTCGCTTTGAGGACCGAGGTCAGGACATTCGGCGGCATGCCCGTGGGCATAGCCTTCTTCGGCAGGGAGATGGAATGCCTGAGCAGCGCCATCCTCAACGGCGGGCGCACCAGGGCATCGGCGCTGTTCATCATGCAGGTGCCCAAGGACTTCATGACCGACGATCCGGAATCGGATGCCACCGTGGTCCGCGACGGCCTGGGGCTGCCCGAGGATTCCGTGGGCATGATGACCGCGGCCGAGGTCGATTACGTATTCAATTCCGCTTCTGGGGAATGCAACGGCACAAAGGTGGAGGCGATAGCCACCGCGGGGCTCAGCAACCACGTGGTCGCCGGGGATATCCTGGACAACTGGCCGTACCGCCACGAGCTCTCCCTCGCCAGGGGCAGGAGGATGCTGGGCGGTACTATCAACATAGCCGTGGTCGCCGACAGGCACCTCACCGAGGAGGCCATGGTCAACATGTTCATCCCCCTGGTCGAGGGCAAGACCGTCGCACTGAACCATGCCGGCTACTACGAGACCGGGACCACATCCGACTCCATGGCGGTGCTTTGCCCGCCCGACGGGGAGGACGTCAGATACACCGGCACCGGATCGGATATCGGCATCGCCGCCGCCAGGGCCGTCAGGGCGGCCGTGGGATACGCCCTGGAGAGGAGGCTGGAGCATCCGGTGCCCGAGCCCCCGATGACGGTTCTCGGCCGCCTGGGGTACCGCGATATGCTCATCGATGCCGCCAAGAGGAGGGGCCTTTCCGAGAAGGATGCCGTCGCGTTCCTCGACTCCTATTTCTCGGACGACCGGAAGGTATCGCTGGTTGATATGGCCCTGTTCGTATCGCATCGGGCTGAATCCATGGCCGAGGACGGCCACGGAGGATTGAGGGATCTCGTCGACGGGATGGTGGAATCAGTGCTGGGTTCCAAACTCCCCGAAGGCGCCGGGATCATGGACGGATTGGTCTCCCTCCTTTGCAAAGATATATGGATGGCGGAACCATCCGTGCTCCGAGAGGAGCATATGCAAGCGCTGATAAACGCCGGAGGCAAGGGGACCCGCATGGGGAAATGCGGCATTGAGAAGCCCATGCAGCCGGTAGGCGGGACGCCCACCGTCGAGCGCGTCATCAACGCCCTTTCCGCATCGTCAAGGATCGATAGGATACTCGTCTCCGTCAGCGACAACACGCTGGAGACCGAGCGCTATCTGAAGGAGATAGGCATCGAGACCATCCGCACTTCAGGCGACAGCTTCATGGACGACCTGCACGACTCCTTCAGGGCGATGCAGGGGGAATATGTCCTGACCTGCCCCTCCGACCTCCCGATGCTCACCACCGGGATCGTCGACGACTTCATAGATTTCTTCAAACCCGGCGAGATGGAATCCGCCATAGCGGTCATCGACGAGGAGACCGTCCGCAGGATAGGGATAATCCCGTCCTACACCAGGGAGTACAATGGCCGCAGATGGGTCCTCTCGGGATTGTGCATAATGAACCGCCAGGGCACCCTGGACGACAGGTATCTCGAGGAGGTGCTCTACATGACGAGCTCCGAGGAGCTGGCGGTCAACGTGAACACCCAGGGCGAGCTGGCGCTCGCCAGATCCATGGATCTGGAAGTCAGTCGTATCCCATGATGCCGCGGTAGATCTCGTGAACCTTGTCCTGGAGATCCTTGCTGGTTATCCCGCCCGCGGATGCTATGACGGCGGCCACCGATGAGCCTCCGCATCCGACGCCTTCCTTGATGAATCCCCATTCGTAGGCCTGGAGGCCCTCGTAGGGGCTGTCGGAGTAATCCACCTTGATGAACACTATCGGGACCTTGTCCGAGATCCCGTCCATTATCCTGGTGAGGCTGGAATTGGGATCGTTCATCATCCACCTGGTGGTGCCGTGGATGACGTTTCCGGCGATCTCCGGGTGGAGCTTCAGGGCGCATGCGATGACCGCGGACAGCTGGGTGCCCCCGCCGACTATGACCGGGACGGATTTGGCTGCGCCGCAGAGTATGCCCACGTTGGCGGGCTGCATCGGATCCCCGACGCACTCTATGGCCTTCAGCGGGTCGTCGGCCAGCGAGCCGATGGATATGCCCGCGGCCTCGAAGGCCTCGGCCACGAGCCTGCTCTTGAGCTCCTTGGGGTTCTTGGGCGAGCTGCTGCTGACCAGGTTCTCCTTGATCACGCCGAGTGCGAGCATGACTGCCAGGGCCGTGGTGGTCCCGCCGGCGCAGCTCTCGCTGATGACCAC
>CAMMYR010000177.1 GCA_946528255.1 uncultured Methanomicrobiales archaeon
GTTGTAGACGACCCCGATGTACGGCTCCCCATCCTTCAGCAGCGCCACGGATACGGCGCACTCCGGGATCCCGCGGGAGAAGTTCATGGTCCCGTCTATGGGATCCACGATCCAGGTGTAACCATCCTTCAGGATGGAACCCTGCTCTCCCTCCTCGCCGACGAACGACGAACCGGGTATCAGATTGCCGAGCCTGGAGCGCAGGAAGGCCTCGTTCTCCGAATCGGCGGATGTGACGATGTTCTCCCTGGTCCCCTTGGTTTCGACCGTGAAGCCGTGGGCGGCCCTGATGCGGGCGCCGGATTCCCTGACGATGGATTCGATGCTGTCCAACACGCCATCGTAATGCCCCTGCCGTTATTAACGGGATGCGCCTGTCATCCCCTAATGAATTTATAAATAGGAAAAAAGGCGCTTGGGACGGGCATGGCAAAATGCATTCCGACAGAACTCGAAGATGAGATGAAGGCGCTGCAGCGCCGCATCGTCAACGAGAAGCACCGGGTCCTCGTGATCGTGGAGAGCCGCAGCGGTTCCGTCATCGGGCGCACAGCCAACGAGCTCATGAACATCCTGGAGCCCAGGGTCACCAAGTACACCCACTTCATCCCCGTATCCAAGCTGGATTCCCCGATGGAGATCTCCGGCTACCTCCAGAAGGAGCCCGCCGCCGGTACGATGGCCATCTACGACAGGTCATGGTACTCCGCCATGATGATGGCCCACAACCAGGGCAGGGCCACCGAGGAGTTCATCATCGAGGCCCACGGGATCGAGAACTAC
Source organism: uncultured Methanomicrobiales archaeon (assembly GCA_946528255.1). The sequence continues at coordinate 784 of CAMMYR010000177.1, forward strand.
TTCACATACAACGGGATCATCATCGTCAAGATCTACCTGGACATTGACGACGATGAGATCGCCAAGCGCTCCAAGGAGTTCGGGGAGAGCAGGACCAAGGACGACACGTTCCTGACCGACGACCACATCGGAGCCAAGGCCTTCGACCAGAAGTTCTTCAGGAAGACCATGGACCGCACCAGCTCCTTCCACGCCCCCTGGAGCGTCGTCCGCGTATCCGATGTCAGCACCACCGTCTGCGAGGTCGCGGAGATCATCAAGAAGAGGGTCGAGGAGGGCATCACCAGGACCCTCCCGGACCACGGCCTCAGGGTGGAAGCCATCTACAGGAACCCCCGCGAGGACGCCGATCTCACCCTGAAGGCGGACGACTACAAGAAGGACCTCAACAGGCTCAGCAAGGAGCTCAGGAGGCAGCAGCACAAGCTGGCAGCATCCAACAGGTCCCTGATCCTCGTTTTCGAGGGATGGGACGCCGCAGGCAAAGGAGGCACAATCAGGCGTGTGGCCAGGGCCCTCAACCCCCGTGGATACGAGGCGGTCGGAGTGGCTGCACCGGTGGGCGACGAGAAGCTCCACACATACCTCTGGAGGTTCACCAGGCAGATGCCCGAGAAGGGCCACATCGTCATATTCGACAGGTCCTGGTACGGCCGCATGATGGTGGAGCCCATCGAGGGGTTCTGCACCACCGAGGAGTACGAGCGCTCCGCATCCGAGATCAGGTTCTTCGAGCGCGCCATCACCGAGGCGGGCGGCATAGTCATCAAGTTCTGGATGGAGATCAGCCCCGAAGAGCAGCTGGCCAGGTTCAAGGACCGCCAGGAGGACCCGCTCAAGCAGTGGAAGATCACCGACGAGGACTGGCGCAACCGCGAGAAGTGGGAGACCTACGAGGGGTACATCAACAAGATGATCGCCTCCACCAACATCCCCGAGGCCCCCTGGATCGTCGCCGAATCCGAGGACAAGCAGTACGGCCGCCTCAAGGTCATGCAGGCCATCGTCGACATCCTCGAGAAGACCCTGCGAAACGTTTTCATTCTCCCGGCCCCGGGCTCTCCCGGGGCCCATGCCCTTCATTTCCCGACGTATCCATCCCGTTACTGTGGCTATGTTGCCGCTCCCGATTCCTTTACGTCGATTGACGAAACGACTATTCGACACTATTATATACCGTCCGAACATCCTTTGCAACAGGATGATCGAGGAGTTCAAGCAGAAGATAGCCGGCGAGATCGCCATGTCCCCGGAACCCGGCAGGGTCATGAGGAAATGGCGCGAGGAGTTCGGACTATCCCAGCACCAGCTGGCGGATTCCATGGGCATTTCCCACTCCGTGGTGAGCGATTACGAATCCGGGAGGCGCAAGTCCCCCGGCGTGTCGGTCATCAGGAAGATGGTCGATGCCCTGATATCCCTGGATCTGGCCAACGGCTCGCCGGTCATATCGAAATACAATCCCGACTACAAGCTCGACTGCATCATAGCGATGGGCGAGTTCGCAGGCGGCGTCGACGTCGATGATTTCATAGAGACGATCGGCGGGAAGAACCTGAACCCGGACAGGCTCATGGTCAAGAACATCCACGGCTACACGGTCGTGGACTCGGTCAAGGCCATCCTGAGCCTGGGTTCGGAGGATTATCTGAAGATCTACGGGTGGAACACCGAGCGCGCGCTCATATTCCTGAACGTGCACTACGGGCGCTCCCCCATGGTCGCCATCCGCGCCCATCCCCTGAAACCCGCGATGGTGGTCTACCAGTCCCCGGACAAGGTGGACCCCCTGGCCGTGAAGCTCGCGAGGCTGGAGAAGATCCCGCTCGTGGCCACATCGGTCCCGGTCGAGGAGATAATAGCGAGGATGGAGAAGCTCAAGAAGGAGGAATCCCGATGGATGTAGGAATAGTAAGCTACGGAGCCTACGTCCCCAGATACAGGATCAAACCCGAGGAGATCGGCAGGATCTGGGGCGTGGATGGGAAAGGCATGGGGAAAGGTCTGATGATCTTCCAGAAATCCGTGCCCTCGCCCGATGAGGATGTCGTCACCATTGCGACCGAGGCCGCAAGGTACATGATGGACA
>CAMMYR010000178.1 GCA_946528255.1 uncultured Methanomicrobiales archaeon
GAGCGCTCCAGGTTCGACCGCGTGGGCGACATGATCGTCGCCGTGTCCTACGGCGGCAGCTTCGAGGCCTCCGGGTGCAGAGCATTGCTGCAAGCCGGAGCGGACGTGGTGTTCGTCGCGTCCCAGAGGGACGATGCGTTCAGGATAAGCGCGAGGGCGACCCAGGACATGATCCGCAGGGGCATAAGCCTGGGCAACATCTTCAAGCAGATCGGTCAGGAGGTCACCGCGGACGGCGGGGGCCACGACGGGGCTGCAGGCATCTCCGGGATCGGGGACTGCGAGGCCATCCTCCACATCTGCATGCAGAGGACCATGGAGGAGTTCCGCGCGATAAAGAGAAGGGATATGCCGGCCGAGACCGGCGAATGAGTTTCAGAGCTTCCCGAGCTTCTTCAGCACGGCGATCATCGCGTCGTAGTTCTCGTGCTTCTTCTCGAAGTACTGCGCGACGGGCTCGAGGCACTTGATCAGAGCGTCTGCGGTTCCGGATTTGAGGTCCAGCGGGTGGAGCCTGGGCTTCCCGTCCTCGGTCTGGCTGAAGTAGTATCCCGTGAGCTCCTCGTAGGACCTGAAGGACACCGCATCGCCGAACTTGGGCTGGATGGTCATCTCCCCGAGGGTGGGGAAGATGATGTACTTGCAGATCATGAGGACCGGGTTGGTGTCCTCCTCTTCCTTCTCCATGGGGCAGAACGCCTTCTTCATCTTCCTCCTGATGTCGTCGGGGGAATCGTGGATGTTGATGTTGGAGTCGGGCTTGCTCTTGGACATCTTGGATGCCGTGGGATCCATCCTGTTCCCGCCGGCGAGTCCGGGCAGGAGAGGTGTGTGGAGCGCGATGGGTTTCTTCCATCCGAGCTTCTCCGCAGCGTCCCTGGCGAGCATGTGTGCGCGCCTCTGGTCGATTCCCGCGTATGCGAGGTCGACATCCATGCAGAAGATGTCCGTTGCCTGGAGGATGGGGTAGAACAGCTTGGACGAATCCAGCTCCGCCTCGTCCTCGGAACGGCCCATGATGGTCATGGCCCTCTTGACCCTGGACAGTGAGGTTACCTTGGCAACCTTGATGACGTTCTCCCAGTACTTGATGTCGCTGAGGACCTCGGATGCGTACTTGAACTCGACCCCGTCCTTCGGGATACCGAGCGCAAGGAAGCAGTCCTCCATGTATCTGGCACATGTACGGATGTTCTCCAGGTCGCCTCCGAGCTTGTCGTTGATGTAGGCATGCCAGTCGGCCCAGAAGATGGTGACCTTGAATCCGGCCGCGATGAGGTCGCGGATCTTCGCTGCGACGAGGGCCCATCCCATGTGGACGAGTCCCGAGGGCTCGAAACCGATATATGCCTTGGGTGCCGGGTTCTTAGCAAGCAGTTCCCTGAGCTCGTCCTCTGTGACGATCTCGTCGGCGTTCCTCATAATCAAAGCATATCTCTGCTCTACATCCATACTATCACGGGTGGATTATCATTTTCTATAATAAGTATTGCCAGCGGGATTGGGGGAATAAAATATACCTTTAAGCCGATACGTTTCTCATGATCGAGGACATCAGGAACGATATCGAGAATTCGCCTGTCATCCTCAGGGGTGACTATCCTTACATCATCACGCCGCTCATGGACGGCGTACCTTCCGTGTCACCCAAGGTCATCAAATCCATGGCGGACAAGATGTCCAGGATCGGGAAGTTCGACTGCGATATTATCCTGACCCCGGAAGCCATGGGCATCCCCTACGCCACTCTGATATCGATCAACCGCAACATACCGTTCTCCGTCATCCGCAAGAGGTCCTACGGACTGGAAGGGGAGATAGAGATCGTCGAGACCACCGGCTACTCCACCACGAAGATGTACATCAACGGCGTCAAGCCCGGGATGAGGGTGGCGATAGTCGACGACGTCGTCAGCACCGGCGGGACCCTGAAGGCCGCGGTCACCGGACTGAGGGATGCGGGCGTCATCGTCACGGAAGTGGTGCTGGCACTTAACAAATCGGACAAGCTTTTCACCCTCGAGAAGGAGCTCGGCATCCCCATCCACTACGTCGCCAAGATATGGGTCGAGAACGGAAGGCCCAGATGCATCTGAGTGCTTACTGTTAACTGTAGCTTCCCGCCTATATACGATTACAAAGGCAGCATGATGCGTGGATCCCGATCTGCTGCTCCTCATACTCTACATGTGCCTCATCGGTGCGGCCGCAGGCACGTTCTCCGGTCTGGTGCCGGGCATACACGTCAACACGCTGGCCATGCTCCTGCTGCTGGCCAGCCCGTATCTCCTGGACGTACTGTCGGGATTCGTCCCCGATGGATACGGTCCCCTCCTCCTGTCCTGTGCGGTGATGTCGGCGGCGGTGGTGCACTCGTCGATAGATTTCGTCCCATCGGCGTTCATCGGGATACCGGATGCGGAGACAGTACTGAACGTGCTTCCCGCTCACAGGATGATACTGGACGGCGAAGGCATGGCCGCGGTCAGATGCGCCGCGATAGGCAGCCTGACGGGAGCGGCGACATCGCTCATCCTGGCGGTCCCGATGTACATCCTCCTCTCGGGGAAATTAGGAGATTACCTCGACAGCATAACGGTGGGCGCGCTCCTCATCGTGCTGGCACTTATGATCCTGGACGAGAAACCCGGAAGGAGGATCGCGGCTACGGTCATCACGGCGCTCTCCGCTGCTGCGGGACTGATCGTGATGATCGGCATCCTGCCCATGAACAGCATGTTCGACTTTGAGCCGGAGACCATGTTCCCCCTGCTGACCGGGCTCTTCGGCATCCCCTCTCTCCTGACGGCGGACCGCAACACCGACCTGCCGCCGCAGACCGATGACGAAACGCTCCCCGTCTCACCCG
>CAMMYR010000179.1 GCA_946528255.1 uncultured Methanomicrobiales archaeon
TCGGGGGTCACTCCCTCGACGTGATAGAGGGCCACGGCCCCTGCCGCCGCCATGGCGGCGGAGAGGGTCTTGGCCTCCTCCACCCCCGGCTTGATGCCTGTGAAGTAAGGTACTCCGTTGCCTATGGCCATCCCCACGGCCTGGCCCAGCAGGGCGTATGAGAACAGGGACCCATCGATATCCGCATCGATAACGACGGTGGGCCTGCGCTTCTCATCAAGATGCAGACCGTAGTTGGCGGTCTTTCCAAGAATAGCGGCCGCCAGTGCTCCCGGGCCTCCTTCGCGGTTGGTCCTGGCGCCTATGTAGGAATTGACGAACGACAGGGCGGACGATTCCGCCCAGGCCACGTGGTCCCCGGTCTTGGGGACGTTCGCCCCGGTGTACGGGGTGCAGGAGCAGGTTGTGGCGATGCCCATGCTCCCGTAGAGATCGATGATCCTGAGCTGCTTCTTCGCGAACTCCTCGCTGATGTGCATCTCCCTCCAGCGGGTGCGGTCCATGCCGACAGGGTTGAGGGTGGACGGGACGGAAACTTTAGCACCGCCGGCCGCCATATCCTCCAGATACTTCAGGCCGCCGTCCCCGATGGTCTTATATGATGCTCCGGAGAGGTGGGCGGATGTGATATCGATGAGGTTCTCCGCCCCGTATATCTTGCCGAGGGCGGTGACCAGCTCCATGGCCTTGCGGGGTCCTTCCCCCTTCTCCCCGTTCAGTATTGCTTCTTCCTCTCTGGTGAGGTCCATGCAGATAGATAACCTTATTAATGATATAACGAATACGATGAATCACGGACGAGGATATAGGCGATGCACAACTCTTCCTAAGTATCATAGACCCAGGTTCGTACTAGGGTCGATGGTGTCCTTTCCTTGGGATCAAAAGAGCGCATCGCCTGTATCCAACTATCTTCATCGATAATATGTCGGATGCCTGTCTCGTTCTCGCAGTAGCCCTTGGCGGTGCCATCGGAGCCGTGGCCAGGTTCGCGGTCTATCGCACCGTGGATACGGATTTCCCCTGGGCGACATTCATAGTCAACATCGCGGGATGTATGCTGGCATCGTACCTGATGTTCAGATTCGGGATAGACATGGGCGATGAAGTCCGCACGTTCCTCTTCGTCGGGATCTTCGGGGCCTTCACGACGATGTCCACCTTCTCCATTGACACTGTCCAGCTGATGGCAGATTCGCAATGGCTGCCTGCAGCAGGGAACATCGCCCTGAATTCAGTGATATGCGTGGCGGGCGCCGCAGCGGGCAGATATCTGGCGCTATCGGTTCGATTTGCGGATATCCGCGAAGGAGAACTCCATCATCCTCGGCAGATCCGCCACGCTGACTTCCAGCTGGTAACCTATCTTCCCGGCGCTGAAGTATATCCTCTCCTTGCCGGCGGCCGTGGAATCTATGGTTATGGTCATGGGGCGCTTAATGCACAGCGGGGAGCACCCGCCGTGGACGTAGCCGGTCAGCGGCAGCAGCTCATCCTGCTTGATCATCGATACCGACTTCTCGCCAACGCTTGCCGCCGCCTTCTTGAGATCCAGCTCGCCGGTGACCGGGACCACGAAAACATGATACGATTTGGGCTTCCCGACCGTCACCAGGGTCTTGAATGCCTCTTCCGGGTCCTCCCCCATCGCCGTGGCGACCTCCATGCCGCTCAGGGCCCTGTCGCCGTAGAAATGGACCTTGTAGGGGATTCCCAGTTTGTCGAGGTGCCTCATCGGGTTGGTCTTTTCCATAAGGGATCGTCCTCCGGCATCCGGTGTTCGGATCGCCTCTTGAAAGCGCTTGATACGAGCACAGCAGACACGCAGACCAATACAGCGGCCGCTGCGCTTCCCGGCCATCGCTCCGGCTATGCCGTTGCCGGCGTACTGCCCGATATAGGCACAATATTTGCCAGAGGATGCCGAGGGAAGTTCATGGCCTTTCATGTTTTAATCAATATTTAGCATATCGTAATCAACCGCTCGGGCCGTGCTATCGACTTTTAGATGATAATTCCGCGGATATTTCGAAGGGGACCGGTACGGACAGCGATGTGCCAGCTGGAGCGATGGACGATAGGATTGCCCCATTGCCATCGGACCTCGGGGATGCAGCGTGATGAGCTCCCAGCCGCTGTGGGCCTCGGTGCGCAGCAACGGTGCCCATGCTCCCGCTCCCGGCGTCACATACAGGCGCGTCCCGGAATAGTCGTATTCCCCGTACACCGGGAGACCGAGCAGGCCGTAGATGAAACGGAGGGGCCACAGCTGACCGGCATGGGTGTGCCCGGAGAGCTGCAGCGCGGAAACCTCCGCTTCGAGCTGGTCCCGGTCGTATGGCTGATGGTCTGCGACTATCAGCGCCCCGCTGTACGGGTTCGACAGTTCCGACCAGTCCTTCCTCGCATCGCCGGCGCTGATATCCTCCCTTCCGAGGAGCACGAGATCGCCGGCCACCTGCACGTAGTCATCGGCCAGGACGGTTATCCCCGCGCCTTCGATCGCGCCCAATAGCTGCTCGTCGGTGTATGTGCGGCCTCCTACGTAATCAGCCCCCGGTTGCCTGTCGTGATTGCCGAATACGAAATAGACGGGGATCTCGACGGAGGACAGTATCCTGTAAGTCTCGATCATCTCCTCGTAGGAGGTCCTCTCATCGGTTACGTCGCCGCCGAGGATCAGGAACTCGGCATCCGAATCGTTGACCTGGTCGCAGAAATCCCTGAGCGCATCCATCGACATCGAGGATCCGGCATGCAGATCGGCCGCGAAGGCGAAGGTATGCTCCTGGTCGAGGCCGTCCGCCTGCCATTCGTGGGCATCCACCCTCACAGTCTCTGCATTGAC
>CAMMYR010000180.1 GCA_946528255.1 uncultured Methanomicrobiales archaeon
GGAGTGAGTGATCATGGCTCTCAGCAAGAACCAGATCATATACATCGCAGGCTTCGGAGCCATCGCCGTCCTCGTCATCGGTACCCTCGCATTCGTCCCCGGTGAATTCGGCGGATCCGACGGATCCGGCGGAGATGCAGCGGAGAACGATTACGGATACACCCCTTGGACCGGAGACCTCTTCTCCATCATCACCGGAGACCCCGACTATGAGCTCCCCGGCGAGATCGAGTCCATGCTCTTCGCTGTGCAGGCTGCCATCGGAGCCATAATCATCGGCTTCTTCATCGGTATGACCTACGCCAAGAAGAAGGATGAATAAACCTGATAATCGCCGAGAGGAAGACCGGTGTCAGAACAGATTCAGATGGATGAACTGGCATACAGTTCCAGGATGTTGAACTGGTCTCCCCTCGGCAAACTATTTTTCGTTTTAGCTTTGCTCATTACAGGGCTACTGTGCGACAGTATCGTGGTCCCCCTGATCACGTTCACGATCGGATTGGCCCTGATGGCGTACTCCACCAATTTTAGAGTACCCCTCATTCTTGCATTGGCCATCGCCGAGGCGATAGTCATCATGGTCCTCGGGAGCGGGATGATCTCCATCATGGGGGACCCCAACGTACCTGCTCTCTTCGAAGGGAAGTTCCTTTGGATCACCATCCACATGACCGATGCCAGTTTCCAGAAGGCGTGGGTCATTTTCTTCAGGGCGATAGCGGGAGTAACCCTCATGCTCTCCTTCGCCACGTCCACACCTATACCGCATCTGGCACATGCCCTCAGGAGCATAAAATGCCCGGTGGAGATATGCGAGCTTATCGTGCTCATCTACCGTTATTCGTTCCTCCTGCTGGAGAGATTCTTAGTGATGATCGATGCCGCCCAGTGCCGTCTCGGTTACAACGGCACCGTCAACGCCATCAGGACCTACGGCGGGGCGATGGCAGGCACGTTCATATTCTCCATGGAACTGGCCGAGAAGTCGGAGGCCTCGCTGGCCTGCCGCAACTACCAGGGATATTTCCCCATATTCCACACCCCCAGTCCCTTCAGTTGGAAATGGTTGGCCGCAGGTCTGGGTCTTTGCATCGTACTGTATCTGATCAACATCCACACCATGGGGTGGATAGACATGGTCTCGGTGTTCGCACCAGTGCTGGGGTGGTGAGATGTCCAGAATATTCGAGATGAGGGACGTCACCTTCGCCCACCACGGCGGTCCCGTGAAGGTCATGGACAACTTCAGCATCGCCGTGGAGGAAGGTTCCCGCACCGCGATCCTCGGCGCCAACGGTGCCGGCAAGACCACCATGTTCTATACCCTCACGGGAGTATACAGGCCCCAGGAGGGGGAGGTCCTCTTCAGGGGAGAGCCCATCGAATACACCAAGGAGGGGCTGACCAAGGTACGTTCCGAAGTGGCCGTGGTCCTCCAGAACCCGGACGAGCAGATGTTCTGCTCACTGGTGGAGGAGGATGTCGCCTTCGGGCCCCTGAACCTCGGCGTGGACCGCGACGAGGTGGAGCAGAGGGTAGACAAGGCCCTCCGCGACGTCAGGATGTCCGATTTCAAGAAACGCCCCCTGCAGCAGCTGTCCGGCGGACAGAGGAAGAGGGTAGCCATAGCCGGCGCACTCGCCGTGCATCCCGAGGTCATGATCATGGACGAGCCTACCGCGGGTCTCGATCCCCAGGCATCCATGGAGGTCATCGAGCTGGCGGAGAAACTGCATCTCCAGGGCGTCACTGTGCTGATCTCCACCCACGACGTGGACCTCGCCTACGGATGGGCCGATGCCGTCAACGTCCTGCGGAAGGGTAAGATGGTGTTCAGCGGGACCTCCGAGGAGTTCTACTCCGATGCGGAGAACGTGCATCTCTGCGGATTGCTCTCTCCGGCGACTTTCAACATGAACCGGGAGGTCTCAGATATCAACGGCATCTCCCCCTCGCCCTATCCCCGCAACGTGAGTTCCTTCCTGGCCAAGTTCGGAGGAGGACAGAAGGCGGGGCGCGTGTTCTGCGTTCCCTGTAACGAAGGGGATATAGGCGACAGGTACGAGCAGGCCGTCAGGGAAGCGGGGGAGGATGCGAAGATCGGCATCTACGGTACCGACACCAGGTATGCCCTCACCGGGAAGCGTGTGGACTATTACTTCGACGGTATCGATTCCTGCTTCAGCGAGGCCGTCCTCGGCAGGGACTCCATCTTGTTCTACGATTCGGTCTACGAACCGCTCCTCAAGGAACAGGCGGATACGCTCAAGGGCTTCGGATCCGATGTGGGGAGGGAGGCCATACAATGACCCAGACACTGTTGGAAGCGGAGAACATCTGCTTCTCGTACGAGAAGAAGGACGGTAACGTCCTCAATAATGTCTCCCTGAAGATCGGGAAGAACGTCAAGACCGCACTGCTGGGAGCCAACGGTGCCGGTAAATCCACACTGTTCAGCATCCTCAACGCCCTGAACAGACCGGGGGAGGGCCGCGTGCTCTATAACGGGGAACCCATCTCCTACAGGAAGAAGGACATCCTCAGGATGCGTTCCGAGGTATCCATCCTCTTCCAGAACCCCAACGACATGCTGTTCAGGCCCAACGTGGAGCAGGATGTCGCATTCGGGCCCACCAATCTCAAACTCCCTCGTGACGAGATCGAGAAGAGGGTTGACGACGCATTGTTTACCGTCGGAATGAGCGAGTACAAGAAATCCCCCACCATGAAACTCTCCTACGGTCAGAGGAAGAGGATCACCCTGGCGGGCGTGCTCGCGATGCACCCGCAGGTGCTGATCATGGACGAACCCACCGCGGGTCTCGACCCCCAGATG
>CAMMYR010000181.1 GCA_946528255.1 uncultured Methanomicrobiales archaeon
AGAAGACGCCATACGACATCAACGATATAGGGGAGGACAGACGATGGAAGTCATCAGATCGAACAAGGCGCCTGCGGCGGCCGGGCCGTACTCGCAGGCCGTGAAGCACAAAGGATTCATATTCGTCTCGGGGCAGATTCCCGTGGATCCCGCCACCGGAGAGATACCCCCTGGAATAGAAGCCCAGACGACCCAGGCGCTGAAGAACCTCTCCGCGGTCCTGACGGCCGCCGGGTCCGGCATGGACAAGGCGCTCAGGGTGACGGTGTTCGTATCGGATATGTCCCAGTTCGCCACGGTCAACGGGATCTATGCGAAATTCTTCAGCGAACCCTACCCCTCAAGGACCTGCGTGGAATCGGCGCACCTCCCGAAGGGCGTCATGATCGAGATCGACGCCATCGCGATCGCTGACTGACCGTCTTCGGATTGATCAGCTTACCCAGGATCGCATCCCTGACGAAGGGGTTGAGGGAATCGAGGTCCCTCTGCTCGTCGATGACGGATTGAATGCTCGAGGATACGTGGGCGAAGACCTCCCTGAAGATCCTGCAGGAATCCCCGCCGTTGTTCTCCAGCCCGCACTCGTGGTAGGCATCCATGCTGCATCCCCCGTTGCAGTACTTGTACACGGGGCACGGGGCGCACTTCTCCCTCCTCTCCACCGAGCCGAGGAGGATCCTCCTGAAGCCCTCGGACTGGAATGCCTCGGATATGCTGGATATGTCGTTGATGTTCCCCATGCGGAACTCCTCCGGGCATGCTTTGGCGCATGGGTATATCGAGCCGTCGGGATAGACGCAGAGCCACTTAGTGAGGCAGGACGTGTGGGCGCAATCCGACGGCGTCGGGTCGCCCAGGTAGTTGAGGATGTAGAGGTAGTGGGGGATCAGCGGTACGTTGGCATCCCTATCGGACATCCACTCATCGAAGGCCTCGATGCTCCCGCGGATGTACTCGTCCGGATCCGGGACGGTGCCGTTGCATCTGGCGCATCCCGCCGGGATGACCGGCGACAGGGACAGGTTGGTTCCGCGGTCCCTGAAGTACCTGTAGAGCTCGGCCTGCTTGGATGCCGTCTCCCTGGAGATCGTGGCGCTAACGGAGTACTTGTTCTCCTTGGAGGAAAGCTTCGCCAAAGAACCTTCCACATCGCCCTCCCTGAGGACGCCGTTGTATGGGCCCTCGTAGGAGACCCCGATGTTGATCGATTTCTCCCTGCAGTACGCCATCAGCCTGCGGTTCAGCAGCAGGCCGTTGGTCTGGATGGTGTTCCCGCATCTGAAGGTGTTCTTCCCGAAGTGCTTCTCCTGGAGCTCCATGGCATCCTTGTAGAACGACATCGGGAGCGTCAGAGGCTCCCCTCCGTGCCATATGAACCAAGCGGACTCGTACTCCTCCGCCACCAGGCGGGTGAGCTTCTCCAAAGTTGAATGAGACATCTCCCCGGGGACCCTCTCCTCGGGGGTGTGATAACAATGCGAACAATCGGTGTTGCAGCGAAGCGTCGGCTTCACCACGACCGAGATGTACGGCTTCATGGTGACGGGCCCCATGCAGGCCCGGATTCGGATCAGAAGGGCCAGTAGGTCCAGACGCCGTTGAATCCGTTGGTGACGTAGCAGCAGCATGCGCAGCACACTACGATCCCGCCGATGACGCAGGCGTGCCATCCCCAGGAGTTGCAGACGCCCCTGTCGTTGCAGCAGCAGTAGTCGCACTTGGAGAGGCCCTCGTGGTCCCCCTTGTCGTAGCGCTCAGCGTGCTCGTTGTCCTTCGGGAGGCCCTCCATGGAGAAGGCAATGAAGGCTGCAGGGGACTGGCTCTCGTAAAGGGATGTAAGTTTGTCTACGCTGTCGTGCTCGTGTGACATGGGATTCTCACCTATGGGGTATGGGTTGCTGTACAGATTGGCCATATTTAACGGTTCTTCTTTATAATATAAAGGACGGCCAGCGCCCCAGGATGCAGCGCGGGGCGGGGCCACGTTGGATGATATTTATACGTCCCGTCGGATAGCGTAGCGATGCTCGGCTACACCGTGCCCGCCTACGGCAGGCTGTCCCCGTCGGACTTCGTCCTCTACAGGAAGTACTACTGCGAGGGATGCCACCAGCTCAAGGCGGGTTTCGGGCTCAGGAGCACCATGACCGTCAACTTCGACATGACGTTCAACACCATCCTCCTGAACGGGATAGCCGGGGATGTGACGCGTTTCGACGCCACCACCAGGCTGCTCTGCGTCCTCGACAAGCCCAAGGCGGATTCCGATCTGATGAGGGCCATGGCCGCCTACACCCTTATCATCACGAAATGGGAGCTGGCCGACGACGAGAACGACAAGCCCTCGGCCAAGTCCAAGCTCATATCGGAGGTCCTGGGACAGGCCATTGAGAAGGCTGTCAAGGAATACCCGGAGTACGACGAGAGCGTCGGGAACGGCTTCCGCAGGCTGGTGGAGCTGGAGGAATCGGACTGCAGGGACCCGGCCTACCTCGGCAGGGAGTTCGGCAGGTACCTGGCTATCCCGCTCAGGGATATTGCCGGTGACCGTGCTTCCAAAGACCTGGACGACCTCTTCGCGGAGCTGACCGCCGCCGTCTACGTCATGGATGCGCTGGACGACCTGGACCAGGATTACATGGACGGCACGTTCAACGCCTTCCTGCCTGAGAGCGGGTACATCAACGCCAGGGACTTCGTGTCCAAGAACATCTACTCCCTGTCGGAGCAGGTCAGCGAAGTCATGGGATCGCTTCAATCATCGTACTCCAAGGTGAGAGGGAGGATGAGGGAGAACCAGCCTCTCTGCGACAACATAGTCTACT
>CAMMYR010000182.1 GCA_946528255.1 uncultured Methanomicrobiales archaeon
TATGCGGCCGTTGCCGCAGGTGGGGCAGGGACCGAGGTCGTTCTTCTCCACGTTGCTCTGGCATTTGGGATCGATGCACTGCACTGCGGGCGGGTTGCCCTTCCTGATGATCCTGAGCTGCGGGAGGCCGCAGACGGGGCACTTGGTGTCCGTGGTCTGCACGAGGGCCCCGCGGGGCATCGGGAACGCCATCTTGCAGTCCGGATAGCCGTCGCATCCGATGAAGTTCCCGTTCTTCGACCTCTTGACGGTCATGTTGTTGCCGCACGACGGGCATACGCCTATGTGCTGCTGGGAGTGCAGGGCCGTGCGGATCTCCTTCCCGATGTCGTCCCTCTCGGCGTCAATCTTCGAGGCGACCTGGTGCAGCATGTCCTGCGATTCCTTGACGACGGAGTCCAGCGTGCGCTCCCCGTCGGTGATCTTGAGCATATCCTCTTCCAGGCGCGCGGTCATCTCCGGCTCGGTGATGCCTCCCCCGTGCTTCTCCAGCGACTTGGTGAGCGCTATTCCGCTGGGTGTCGGGATCATGTAGTTGCCCTGGACGTAGTTCCTGGAGTACAGCTTCCCGATGATGTCGTGCCTGGTGCTCTTGGTACCGAGCTGGAGCCTGTCCATCTCCTGGATCAGCGAACCCTGGTTGTACCTGTACGGAGGCTTGGTCTCGGACTCCACGAGGGTCATGGAGCGGACGTCCACCTCGTCGCCCTCCTTCATGGCCGGGAGCTTTGACTCGGTTGTCTTCAGGTACTTGCCGTAGTACTTCTTCCAGCCCTGCTTCTTCAGGACGTAGCCGTCGGAGGAGAAGGATTCCCCTGCGACGTCGATGGTGACCTTGGTGATCTCGGCCTCTGCGGGCTCGCCGAGGGTGGCCAGGAACCTCCTGACGATGAGTTCGTACAGCTTCCACTTGTCCCCCTTCATCTTGTCGGAGGATGCGGCCGCAGTAGGGTATATAGGCGGGTGGTCCGTGGTCCTGCGCTTTCCCTTGGAGGGGATGATCTTCTCCTGCTTCAGGATCTCCTCCACCTCGGGCTTGAATTCCGAATCCTTGAGCTTCTCCAGGATGCTCTTGAGCCCCAGGCTCTTCGGGTACTCCGTGTTCTCCGTACGGGGATAGGATATGTATCCGCCGGTGTACAGGTCCTCGGCCAGCTTCATGGCCACGGTCGGGGGTATCCCGATCTTGTTGGCCTCCACCTGCATCTGCGTGGTGTCGAAGGGGGCGGGCCTGAATTCCTCCTTGGTGGATACCTCGTAGGACACCACCTTCCCGGATTTGGCTCCGGAGACCTTAGCGAGGACGGCATCTGCCTTCTCCTTCTCCCAGAACGGGTTGTCCGCGTGCTCCCCCTTGAAAGCGAGCATGCCGAACTTGCCGACGACGTTCCAGAACGGCACGGGCTCGAACTTCTCGATCTCCTCGTGCCTGTCGACCAGCAGCTTAAGCGTGGGGCTCTGGACCCTCCCCACGGACATGAAGTTCTTGCCTACCTGGCCGGATGATAATGATATTAATCTCGTCAGCACCGCGCCCCAGGACAGATCCACGATCTGGCGGGCCTCTGCGGCATCCGCGAGGTTCACGTCGGGTCTGGCGAGGTCGGCGAATGCCTTCTCCACCTCGCCCTTGGTGAGGGCGCTGAACCTGGCCCTCTTGACCTTGTCCAGGTCTATGCCCATCTCGCGCACGGTCTCCATGCCGATGAGCTCTCCCTCCCTGTCGAAGTCGGTCGCGATGATGATCTCGTCGCAGCCGGATGCGATGTCCTTGAGGGTGCTGAGGATGGACTTCACCTTGACGGCCTTCACCTGCGGAGCGTACACCAGCTCGACCGGCGATGTGGCGCCCCAATCGTTGTACTCCTTGGGGTAGTCGAGCTCGATGATGTGTCCGCGGAGGCTCACCACCTTGTACTCGTCCCCGTCCTTCTCGAACGTTATTACCGTCACCCCGCCGCTGGCGGCGGAATGCGATTTGCCGTCTGAGAGGATGGTGGAGATCCTGCGTGCCGCATTGGCCTTCTCGGTGATGATAAGCTTCCTCATCGGCCGTATAAATCGCCCTGACCTTTATTATATTATTCGATAGAGGAGCAACACAGGAAGGCGGGCGATTGTGTCCGTGGACATCCCGCTGTAGAGCCTATTATATAGGAGGTGTGCTTGTTTGGATTATGCAACCATCCATCATGAGGGATTTTCTTCTTTCGCAGAAGGGAGTCTTCCGCCTGGAGACCCTGGATGCCTCGACCCTCATGGACGTGATGAGGGCGGAAATGTCCGTCAACACCATCACGGGAGGGATGAGGCTGGAGAACATCGGCGTCATGCAGTGCGCCCACCGCCAGTACGTCGGGGTGATGTTCTGCTCCGGCGAGTTCGACCGCCCCGAGGAGTGCGGCATGTACATGGTCGACGACCTGGGCACGGTCATCGGCCGCGAGATCGTGGGCGAGGAGAAGAGGGAATACATCAACGATCCCACAGTGGTCTGGCTTTCGGACACGATGGCCATATTCGCCGACAAGATCACCGCGCACGATGCGAAGTTCGTCATATCCGCCGTGGATTACAGGCCGCTCGGGATGCACCCGGACATGAGCGCCGTGATCTACTTCCCCGCGGTGACCACCGCCAGGATGATCAACGAGAGGTTCGGGGTGGATGACGACAACGGCAGCATCTGGACCGTCATCATCGGCGTGGACGGGGTGTTCCCCGACAAGGGCGCCGTGGCCGAAGCCGCGGAGGCCTCGGCGATCGGAATCGACCAGATGACCCGCGACGACCGAATCGGTTCCTGTGGCCGATGTGG
>CAMMYR010000183.1 GCA_946528255.1 uncultured Methanomicrobiales archaeon
AGGCTCCCGAAGGGGATCGAGCGAATCCATCCTTTTCCAGCGGGGCCCCGGGCCCCCATATTTTAAATCATATCCCCATTCCCACCCCATAGTGATACAGATGGTCACAGAACTCAACGAATCCAACTTCGACAGCTTCGTGGAACAGAACAAGATCGCCCTGGTCGACTGCTGGGCGCCCTGGTGCGGCCCCTGCAGGAGGATGGGCCCCATAATCGAGGAGGTCGCCGCGGAGATGGGCGGCAAGGCGGGGATCGCCAAGCTCAACACCGACGAGAACCAGGCGATCGCCGTCAGGTTCGACATCAACGCCATCCCCACGCTGCTCGTGTTCAAGGACAACGTCCTCGTCGAGTCCCTGGTCGGCCTCAGGCCCAAGGAGGACATCGTCGACTTCCTCAACTCGCTGCGATTCCCATGGAATGCGATGTCTTCATCATCGGCTGCGGCCCTGCGGGCCTGCAGGCCGCGCTCCATTCAGCGAGGAAGAAGGTCTCCACCGTCGTGGCCGGCAAGCCCTATGCCAGCGGCATCGCCGGCACCGAGTTCGAGAACTACCTGGGACTGGGGAGGTCCTCGGGGGATTCCTTCCTCTCCGAGGGGCGCGCCCAGGCCGAATCCTTCGGGGCCGTGTTCACGGATCTCAACGTGGTATCGGCCAAGAGGGCGGGGGGAGCGTTCGAATTCGCGCTGGAGGACGGCACCGCCGTCAGCGCCAAGGCGGTCATCATCGCCACCGGCATCTCCAGGGCGAAGCTGGGCATCCCCGGCGAGAAGGAGCTCTACGGCAAGGGCGTCAGCTACTGCGCCGTGTGCGACTGCAACTTCTACAAGGGGAAGAGGGCGGTCATAGTCGGGAACGATTCCGAGGCCGCATCCTCCGCCGAGATGATGACATCCTACGCATCGGAGACCTCCTGGGTCCGCTGGGAGGACCGCGCATCGCCGTCCCTGGCCGCCAAGGCCGAGGCCGCCGGCGTGAGGGTATACGGATCCAAGCCCAAGGCCATCCTCGGCGAGGGCAGGGTGGAATCCCTGGAGCTGGAGGACGGCACCGTCATACCCACCGACGGCGTGTTCATAGAGCTCGGGGCCAAGTCCGCGGCCGATCTGGCCATGGACATCGACGTGATGCCCGAGATGGACGATTCCATAAAGGTGGACGCCGGGTGCAGGACCTCCGTCCCGGGGGTCTTCGCATGCGGCGACGTGACCGGGAAGCCGTGGCAGATAGCCAAGGCCGTGGGGCAGGGCTGCATCGCCGGCCTGGCCGCCGCGGATTTCGCCAAGGGGAACGATGACCGAATCCGATCTCATAGCGGGGATGCTCCGCGAGGAGGGCGGATTCCAGAAGGCCCTCAAGAACATCCTGGACGAGGAGCTGGGCATGACCCTCACGGAGTTCTGCCAGGCATCCGGCATTTCCCCGAGCACCATGTACAAGATCATGGAGGAGCACAGGGAGCCCAACCTCCGCACCATAAGGCAGATCGTCAAGGCCATCAGGTTCCTGGAGACCGCGGAGGATGCCCATTTCATCGCCGTCATAGCATCGACCACCGTGGTGGAGAACCTCCCGAGGAAGATCATGCTGGAGAGCGGCCTGGAGATCAACGTAAGGGAGTATCCCGTATCCACATTGGAGGATGCCATAATCGCGGCCGTGCGCGCGGAGCGCGACGGCGCCATGGGCGTGGTATGCGCCCCCATCGTGGCCCCCACGGTGGAGAAGATACTATCCATACCCGTGTCCAGGGTCATACCCCAGTCCAGCGTCGTGCTGGCGATCGACCGCCTCAGGGAGATCGTCCGAGTTTAGCAGACGGCTATAATACTTATCGACCAGCCTAAATAATTTATATTCTCCCCTGCTTAACTCTCAACGGGGAGAAATTGTTTGAGCTTCAGATCGTGAGCAATACGCCCATGAACGGAGTCACCGACATAGACGTGGTGGCCGAGACGTTCCTGGTGCAGATAGGGTACCTGCCGAAGGGCTACGATCCCAAGACGGGCGCCGTCAGCGTCAGGGAGAGCGTCCCGTACAGGCTGTTCATGGAGCATTTCATGAAACTGCCGTCCAAGGTGTGGACGGTCGAGGAGCTCGCGGCCCTCCTGGGGACCACGAAACCCACCATCTACCGCCACATCAACAAGCTGAAGTCCATGGACCTCCTGGAGGCCATGGATGTGGAGTACGACGGCCAGATGAGGAAGGGGTACAGGATAAGGTTCGGGGATCTGGTGAAGGCATGGAGCTTCACCGAGGCCAACGTGGCCATGGCCATGGAGAACTACAAGAAGACCGTGATCCACTTCCAGGAGCTCATGCAGAGGGGACCGGAATGAAGGAGTACATGCTCACCGAGGGATCCACCTATCGCGTGAAGTACGGGGACGGGGAGAAGATCGACGCCGTCCTCGCCGGCATCTCGGCATTCGGCTCCGGCACCGCGTACGTGTTCGACATGAAAGGGAAGCTCGTTTTCATCCCGATCGACGGCATAACATCGATGGAGCTGCTGGAAGGCTCCTCCACGGAGTCCCGCGGCAAGGAGCCGTCGGGCGTTTACTATGGATGACATCCGCCCGCTGGCGGAGCGCCTCATAGCGGCGGTGAAGGACGGCACCGTTCAGGACCGCACCGCGCTGCAGAACCTCAAGCTCAAATTATGCGCCGAGTACGGTCTGGAGGCCGTGCCCCCGAATTCTTCGATATTGGCCCTTGTGGACGATGATGACAGGGACCTCCTGCTGCCGCTGCTCATCAAGAAGCCCATGAGGACCGCCAGCGGCGTAGCCGTGGTGGCTGTCATG
>CAMMYR010000184.1 GCA_946528255.1 uncultured Methanomicrobiales archaeon
TTATATCGGCGAAGCCTGATGACCCGAACATGGGAGAATCCGGTCCGGTATCCGCAGACAAACCGCAGGACAGCGTACGCTACTGTCTCGAATGCGGGGAAGCCGTCGAACCGGGAGCGGATTTCTGCTATCGCTGCGGTTCCAAGAGGATCTTCCAGGTCGGCGATAACAACAGGTTGGTCCTGAAGAAGGGCGAATGCCCCTACTGCGGCCACATGAATGTCGAAGAGGCCAAGTTCTGTGCCTCATGCGGAAAGCGCATCGGAGAGTTCGAATACACACCCGTACGCCGCAGACCTCTGACGGGAAAGGACTATCTCATCATGGCCATCACCTTCCTGCCGGGAGCATTCTTCATCTTCGGATTGGGCCACCTTGCATTGAAGAAGTACTCACGCGGACTCATGTTCCTGTGCATTTCCGCGATTTTGATCTATCTGCGCTACTTTACAATAGGCTCCGGCGGGTCAATCTACATATTCATTGAGGTGATAGGGTTGCTCGTATACCTCAAACAGGCCATGGAGGTCCTGTCTGAGCTGATGGGAGGCAGCATATGAGTGCGGACGACTGGACGGAGAAATACAGGCCCCAGAGCCTGAAGGACATAGTGGGCAATCCCACCTCCGCCGAATCCATGCGCCAGTGGGCCCTCTCCTGGGAGAAGGGCATCCCCAAGTTCCGCGCCATGGTCCTCATAGGTACTCCCGGCATCGGGAAGACCTCGGCTGCCGAAGCACTCGCCCGCGACATGGGCTGGGGCATCGTCGAGATGAATGCATCCGATCAGAGGACGGGTCCCGCCATCGAGAACATCGCCGGCAGGGCCGCCATCTTCAACAGCTTCGGCGACGACGGAAACTTCAAGAGCACCAAAGAGGGCGGGATGAAGCTCATCGTCCTCGACGAGGCGGACAGCCTCTACGGCAACGCAGACCGCGGAGCAATGCCCGCCATCATGGAGCTCGTCCGCCATTCCAAACAGCCTGTTATTCTCATCTGCAACGATTTCTACGGACTCTCCAAGAAGAGCTCGGCCATCAAGACCGAGACCTATCAGATTACATTCAGAAAACCGCAGACCGCTTCCATCGAGAAGGTCCTCATGAAGATCTGCGCCAAGGAGCATGCCCATGTGGAGGCTGACGCCATCCACATCATCGCGGAGAACGCGGACGGAGACCTCCGCGCCGCTGTCAGGGATCTGCAGTCCCTCGTTCTCGGATACGGGGATGTCACCGCCGAGATGGCCAAGGCCCTCGGACAGAGGGAATCCCGCTCCGACATGTACGAGTTCATCGGCGCCCTCCTCAGGAAGCGCGATGCGGAGAAGGCGCGTCAGCTCCTGAGGGAATGCGATGTCGATCCCCCTACGGTGGAATTATGGATCGACGAGAACCTCCCCGCTCACTGTGCCAGCCGTTCGGATCTCGCAGCGGCGTATGATGCTCTCTCGAAGGCAGACGTACACCTCGGAAGGGTCAGCAAACGCATGTATTACGGCCTTTGGAAGTATGCGAGCGACATGATGGTGGACGGCATCGTGAACAGCCTGAAAACCCCCATTTCCGGCTTCGCAAGGGTGAATTTCCCGAACTATCTTTCGAAGATGTCCCGCTCCCGCTCCTCGAGGCAGACCAGGAAGGACCTGGCGGACAAACTCTGCGTCATTACCCATACATCAGCTAACAGAGTGCTCAACGAATCCATGGACTACTTCAGGACCATGTGCATCAACGATGTCGGATTCCGTGTGACCCTCGTCCGCGAAGCAGAGCTCGAAGCGGACGAACTCGCATTCCTGATGGGATGCAAGATCGACGATAAGCGCATCAAGACCGCGATGGATCTGGCACATCCGCCCGAGCCCAAGGAGAAGAAGACCTCCTCCCGTTCCAAGAAGGCTGCCGAACCCGCACCTGCGGAGAAACCCAAGGAGGCACCTGCCCCCGCTCCCCAACCCAAAGCGGAGACCCCGGAGCCCAAACCCGAACCTAAACCCGTCGACCGCCGCCAGAAGAGCCTCTTCGATTTCTGAGGGTCGACATGGACGAGAATTACAAGGCTACGCTCATAAAACAGCAGTACCGCCTCTACAAGGACCATTCCGCCGTGAAACTGTGCGGATGGCTGAAGGAGAGCCTGGTCCACTGCAGGAACTGCTACAAACAGGATTTCTACGGCATCCAGAGCCACCGCTGCCTGCAGATGACCCCCTCCATCAACGAATGCACCCACATGTGCCCCTTCTGCTGGAGGATCATGGGCAAGGATTTCGAGGTCACCGATTGGGCTGAGCCCAAGGAGATGCTGGACAATCTCATCGCCCAGCAGAGGTTGCTCATCTCGGGATTCAAGGGACATCCCGACTGCGACCTCGCCAAGTTCGAGGAGGCCATGCACCCCAATCAGGTGGCCTGTTCCCTGGCAGGAGAACCGACCATCTATCCTTACCTTTCGGAATTCTTCAAGGAATGCCACTCCCGCGGCATGACCACCTTCCTGGTCACCAACGGTACCAATCCCGAGAAACTGGCCGAGATGGATACCCTCCCCCGCCAAATCTACGTAACCGTGGCCGCTCCCGACAAGAAGACCTATCTCGAAGCGTGCAGGCCCAAGATAAGCGACGGGTGGGAGAGGCTCATGAAGACCCTCGAGCTGTTCCCCTCGCTGGAGACCAGGACGGTCGTCAGGCACACATTGGTGAAGAACCTGAACCTGAAGGATCCGGAAGGTTATGCGAAACTCGACAAGATCGCTGACCCGGACCTCATCGAACCCAAGGGCTACGTATTCGTCGGAGGCTCC
>CAMMYR010000185.1 GCA_946528255.1 uncultured Methanomicrobiales archaeon
TTGTACGTGAGGCGGTAGAGGAGCCCGGTGGCCTTCTGCAGGGACATGCTGGCCGATATGTCCGCGGTGCCGTACACCGGCTCGCCGTTCTCGAACCAGCCCTCGTGGGCGGATTCCGACTTCCAATCGCCGACCGGTACCTCCGGCAGCCTGTCGTAGCTTATCCCGAGGACCAGGGAGAATCCCCTCTTGACGCCCGTGAACTCGATCACGAGCGTGCTGTCGGAGACGAACACATCCACGTCCTCGTCCGCGTTCCTGAAATTCACGTTGAACACGTAGTCGTCGCCGCCCCACAGGCATTGGGCGACCACGCAGTTGCGATCGGGGTCGTAATACGGGGCCTCTTTCCAGAGCACTTCCTCCATGGCCTTGCCTTTGATGGTGGTATTGGGGTATACGACCGCGCCCTGCTTCAGGGGTTGCGCGGTCCCGGGTTCGTCGGTGTTGGATATCTCGAAGTCCGAGGCGCATCCGTACTCGTCATCGAGGGACTTGAGGTAGATGTTGTCATCGTGGAGCACGAGATAGCATCCGCCTGCCACCAGCGCGACGAATGCGGCGGATGCCGCGATTATGATTATCCTCTTGTCCAAGGGCCCGACCCTCTCCGGCCGCCCGGCCGGCTCATTATGGGTCTTTATCGTCTCATAGGACAAAAACATATCATCGCGAGTACCCCCGAATCTGTTTTTAATACGCGTGTGCATACGGGGGAGGATGAGGCCGTTTTCTGAGAGAACCAGATTCATGCCGGGGGACTCCTTCCAGGAGGACATGCTCCGGTACTCGTCGGAGGTGAGGGGCGAGTGCGAATACGTAGCGAGCGAGCTCGACCACCCCGACTACAGGATCCTCGATTCGGCCCAGAGGGATTACTACTTCTACTGGAGGTCGGAGCTCTCCAAGGGGAACCTCCTTACCAACGACGAGGGCTACATGTGGCTCCGCATGTGCGAGATCGTCAACCTGGACATAGACGCCGACCAGGGCTTCAGGGAGCTGAAGCTGATGCTGGACAAGGGCGGCTACAGGAGGGTCAGGGACACGGTCATATCCACATTCGTGGACTGGTGCATCGTCCACCGCCTCGCCATCCCCCCGGTATGGGTGTGGGGATGGGACATAAGGCGCGATGTGGTGCTGACCAGCGTCATGTCGCCCTCCCCCGACCGCCTGCCGCTGGAATTCATCAAGCGCGAAGCGGGGCTGGAGGAGATCTACTACGAGAACCATGATGAGCTGGAAGCGGTCTGCAACGCCATCATCCAGTCCCTGGACAGGCACCTGATAATGTGCACCGGCAGGGGGATCCTGGAGACGTTCTCCCGCAAGGACGCCTTCCTCCACACCGCCTACGACGGCATCGTGACCTTCGGCGAGGACAGGATATTCCGCGTCGGGTTCCTGAGGTCCAACGGGCAGTTCGCCACCATGATGAAATCGGTCATCCGCTACGCGGAGAAGATCCTCTTCAAGAAGATGGGGTACAACGGGCCCAACTGCCCCGGCGCCTTCAAGGCCGAGTATAGGAAGATAGCGGATGCCGCGGCCGAGGCCCTGGAGAAGGACGGTCCGGTCCAGTTCCCCAAGTCCGAGTTGCTTTACAGCGTGTCGGAGGTATCCCGCAAGGAGAAGATGCTGATCGAGGTTGGGGAGGAGATGTCCGATGCCCCGTCGGGAAGGGTCCTGGAGGACCTCACGGCGGTCGCCATGGCGGTCCGCCCCGGATTCGAATCCCAGCTCAGGAGCCTGGCCGAGAGCATCCAGCCCTATCCCAAGCAGTACGTCCCGTCCGGTAGCACCAACCTGGTGCCCGACCAGGCGGGGAAGGATGTGATGGACTACTACCTGTTCTGGCGCGACGAGACGAAGAACGGCACATTCCACGACACCGACAGGGGCTACCTGTGGCTGTACATCTGCGAGCTCATCAATTCGAAGGAGGACCCGGAGAAGGTCCTCCGCAGCCTGGCCGAGCTGGCCCGGGCCTACGAGAGGAACGAGGACAGGCCATTCATCGGCTCCGCCTACCTGGACTACGCCCTGGCCAACGGCATCAGGTCCGTGGACCCCGGGATCGTCAGGACCCCCCTGTCCATGAATCTCGCTGTGGATTCCGTCTTCGGGGACAATCCCTCCCTGGACAAGACCACCGTGGCCGTCGCATCCGGGATGAAAGAGGATACCGGGCTGCGCGGGTTCGACCCCTGCTGCCTGGATGCTCTGATCCTATCGCTGAGGGAGATCGACAAGGATATGCCGGTTTTCATGCGCTGCAGGCTGAAATCCGCCATGTACAAGGACAGGGCGTTCAAGCGCTTCAGGTACTACGGCGGGCTGCCAAAGGAGATCAGCATAGAGTTCATAGACTACCTCACCAGCGATTCCTTCGCGGACGGCATCAGGGACCTGGCCAGGTGCTGCATGCAGACCGTGGCCGCCCTGAAGGGCGGAAAGGGAAAGATCAAGGTGGACAGGGCGTTCGGGCAGCCGGTGGGCGCTCTTGTGAAGAAATGCGCCACTGTCGCCCTGAACCAGGAGACCAAGCTGTCCAGGCGCAGGATAGAGATCGACAGGGACAAGATCACGAAGGCCGAGGCGGAGCTCGACGAGGTCACCGGGATGATGGGCATCGAGGATCACGAGGATGATGCTATCGAGGCCGAGGCTCCCGCGGAACCGGCCAAGCCCACCGGCTGGGGCGCCTTGAAAGCATCGCTGACGCCGGAGGAAATAGGATATATCGCCTCCGTACTGGCCGGCAGGCCGTCGGCATCGGGAGGG
>CAMMYR010000186.1 GCA_946528255.1 uncultured Methanomicrobiales archaeon
GTGTTCACGGCCATGTTCTCCTATCCGACGGAGACGTGCACGGTCAGGTACTTCGCGGAGGACAGAACTACGCTGATGCACACCGAGAGGGTCGTAAAGGGGAGTTCAGCGACATACGATGCCATCCCCGTCAAGAACCCCTCGGACAGCTACATGTACACCTTCGAGAGATGGAGCTCCGACCTGTCGGCCGTGACGGCCGATGTCGATGTCTATCCGATCTTCAAGACCTCCGAGAGGACCTGCGAGGTCAGATTCTTCGATTACGACAGGTCGCTCATAACCGTCAAGCACGTGCCGTACGGGAAGGACCTCACGGACATGCCCGCTAATCCCTCCAGGGCGCCCACCATAGGATACACGTACGAATTCGAGTGCTGGAGCATCACGCCGAACGGCAAGAGCCCCGTATCATTCAGGAACATAACGGACACCAGGTTCGCATACGCGTTCTACGAGCCAACCCTGGCGGAATACACGGTAACGTTCAGGATGGGAGATCAGGTGCTGAAGCGGATCGTAGCGGATTACAACAGCCAGGTGGACGCCTCCGTAGCCCTAGACCTCAGGGAGGGGTACCTGGCGAAGTTGTTCCGCGATCCGCAATTGACCAGGGAGTACCAGGTCGGTTTCACCGTGATCGGCGACACGGACGTTCACGTGTCCTTGATCCCCGGGATATACTCTTCCGACAGGGGAGTGGACGGCAAGGTCCTCGGCAATACAGTGAGGGTATCCCACGACAGAGCCACCATCGCCGCTCTGGGCGGTCATGCGAATACCATATGCGACATCTCCCAGTTCCCCAGCGGGACGGTCGCCGAGCTGGACTACGATTCTCTGGCCCTCATCAGGGAAACCCTCGGAGGCGATGCGGTTCTTCGCATATCCGTACCGAGGGGCACCATGGAGATAACGGCATCCGCCCTCTGCGAGCTGTGCGATGGCCAGGATCTCTCCATAACCATCTCCAACGGCCCCTCCAGCGTCAAGATCACATCCGCCCTGAAGAAGCTGAATTACTCCGCTTACTACAACCTCTCCATGAAAGTCGGCGGCCGTTCGGTCACCGCCCTGCCGGACGGCATCAGGCTATCGTTCCCCCTGTCCGCGGAGGAAGGCCAGAATCCGATGGCATGGGGCATCTCCTCCAAAGGATCCGTATCGGAGTTCGAATCGGAATACGCTAACGGCATGATATCGTTCATCCTGCCGTCCATGCAGTACATCGTCCTCGGCACCGATGCCCCCGGCCAGGAAACCGCCAGGGACAGGGTCGTGCTCCCATACGGCACGGCGGAGTACGAGATATCCGGATCGGGGTCCGTCTACGGCCTGGCCGATTCCCCGCAATCCAAGCTCGTCCGCCTGTCCGGCGATTTCAAGGGCAATATCCTGTTCGTGCCCTCGTCATTCGATAACCGCCCGCTGACCCACATATCCGCGGATGCCTTCGCCGGGGCGGTAGATGCCGGGGCAATAGTGATCCCGATAACCGTGAAGACATTCGAATGGATGGACTGGTCCTGCACCACCAGGGACGTCTACTTCCTCGGCGACCGCCCGGAGTTCATCGGGGCCCCGCCGTCATATGTGGAGCTGCACAGCTTCTCCGGCAGGGCGGGATGGTCGGGCGAGGATACCGAAGTCCACGACCGCTACACCTACAGCGGCGCGGTAGGGAAGGATCCGTTCTCGTTCCGGTTCGCTATCATCGGAGGGGACGCGTACGTGGACAGGTACATCGCGGGATCCTACATCGTCCTCCCGAGATCGGTCGTGGCCGACGGCAGGGAATACAAGGTCGCCTACATCGGCGATGCCGCATTCATGAACACGGCGAACGGGACCCTGGCGGAGTTATACGGTCTGGAGTACGATTCGTATTCCCTCAGCACCATGGAGATACCATCCACAGTAACAGAGATTATGACTCTCGCATTCCACGGTTCCACTATAGCGAACCTGCACGGCGGTGAATCCATCCTCCACATATGGGACGGGGCTTTCAGGAACTGCTCGTCCCTCACGCCGGTGAATCTGCACGGATCTCTGCTCTACATAGGCGATGATGCGTTCCTCGCATGCTCGTCCAAGGCTTTCTCCAGGATAGCGATCCCCCAATCGGTCGAATACATCGGATCCAGCGCCTTCTACGGCTGTTCCGGATTGACGAACGTATCCCTGGATTGCAGGATATCGGTCATTCCCGACTCCTGTTTCGCGCAGTGCTCGTCCCTGACGAACATCACGATCCCGGATTCTGTCGTCACCATAGGTGATTCAGCGTTCTACAACTGCAGCAATATGCTCTACATAGATCTGATGAACGTCGAGACCGTGGGCAAGAGCGCGTTCCAATGCACCGGGAGGAGCTCATATCTGGATTGCGTGGTATTCGGGGATAGGTTGAGGTCCTTGGGAGCCAACGCATTCGCAGGCTGCTCAGATCTTGCGGAACTGGAGGTGTACTGCGGTATGCCATCGGGGATGGACGGGGCGTTCAATGGCGCGGATTGGGGCTCAATCAAGGTGTATGCGCTGTCCTCCGTCGCCGGGGAGTGGCCCGGGTTCAATGTGGAGCTCCTCGACACGCCGGAGGACGAGCCTAGCCACACGATGGCTATTGTGGTCATCGGGATGATCGTGTTCTTCGTCATCGCCGGATATCTTTCATTCAAATACCGCATCAAATTCGAACGATCTGTTAGAACCGGCAAGGATGGCAACCCTT
>CAMMYR010000187.1 GCA_946528255.1 uncultured Methanomicrobiales archaeon
TCATCGGCATGACCGTGGTCCCCGAGTGACGGTGGCGAGGGAGCAGTAGCACATGCCGAGCTCCCTTGCCACCGTCACCGACTACGACGTCTGGAAGGACGAGGTCGTGGACATCGAGATGGTCAAGAGGACCATGGCCCAGTGCCTCGACAACGTCCTCAGGCTCCTGGAGAAGGGGCTCCCCCGCATAGAATCCGGCGGCTGCACCGAGTGCATAGAGGCCGCCAAGGGCTGCGGTGCCATCTGAGATGCTGATATTCTCATACGGTACGCTCAGCGAACCGATCATCAGGGACAGGGTCCTCGGCCACGAGGTCGAGACCCGTCCCGCAACCCTACGCGGATACCGTAAGGTCTGCGGATGGGACTATTTCACCATCGTGCCGGCGGAAGGCTCCGTGGAGGGCGTGGTTTTCGAGGCGGACGCCGAGGATATACTCAGGATGGATGCCTGGGAGGATGTGCCAGTATACCGCATGTTCTCCCTCGAGGTCGAGACCCCGGATGGAATCGAGGAGGCCGGTTGCTACGTCATGCCCGAGCCGCCCGAATCGTACGAATTCGTCGACGACGACCGCATCGCCGCAATCCCCCTGGAGGAGATAATCCACGATGTGGAGCTCATGGTCGGCGGCGGCAACAGGCTCCGAGCATCCGTTCCCAACGTTAAAGTACAGCCTCGGGAACTAACCTCCCATGGCTGAGAAGAAGTCCAAAGGACAGAAGCTCGCCGAGGAGATCCTCACCGAGAGGAAGAGCCTGGGCGAGAAGGACCCCAAGATGCTTGCCGATTCGGTCGAATTCTGCGAGGGATACAAGCAGTTCCTCGCCAACAAGACCGAGCGCGAGGTCATCCAGTACGTGCTCCCGATACTGAAGAAGCACAAGTACAGGGAGTACGTCCCCGGTACGAAGTACAAGGCGGGGGACAAGTTCTACAGGGTCAACCGCGGGAAGACCGTGATGATGTGCACCAAGGGCAAGCGCCCCGTATCCGACGGTATCCGCGTGACCGTCGCCCACATAGACAGCCCCAGGCTGGACTTCAAGCCCCACCCGCTCTTCGAGGACTGCGGGATGGCGTACTTCAAGACCCACTACTACGGGGGCATCAAGAAATACCAGTGGACCACGATCCCGCTCTCGCTGAGGGGAGTCGTCTACAAGAAGGACGGGTCCTCCGTCACAGTCAGGATCGGGGAGAACGAGGACGAGCCCGCGTTCTGCATCACCGACCTCCTGCCCCATCTGGCTCAGAACCAGATGAAGAAGACCGCCTCCGAGGTGGTCGAGGGGGAGCAGCTGAACATCCTGATAGGATCCTGGCCCTTCGAGGACAAGGATGCAGGGAACAGGGTCAAGCTGGCCATCATGAAGATCCTCCACGATTCCTACGGCATCACCGAGGACGACTTCGAGACCGCGGAGCTCTGCGCCGTGCCTGCCTTCAAGCCTAGGGACATGGGATACGACAGGTCCATGGTCGCAGCCTACGGGCAGGATGACAGCTCCTGCGCCTATGCGGAGTTCATGGCCGAGCTCGATGCCAAGAAGCCCGAGTTCACCACGATGACGATCTTCGCCGACAAGGAGGAGACGGGATCCGATGGCGTCACCGGCATGAGGTCATTCTTCTTCAGGGACTTCGTCGAGGATCTGGCACAGGATGAGGGATGCGAGGTCAGGAACGTCCTGAGGAACTCCGTGTGCCTCTCCTGCGATGTCGGCTCCGCCTTCGACCCCGCTTTCGGCGAGGTTTACGAGAGGACCAATGCGGCATACCTCAACTTCGGACCCTGCATCGCCAAATACGACGGCGCCAGGGGGAAGTACAGCACCAACGATGCATCCGCGGAGATGATGTCATACATCCTGGGCATCTTCAGGGATGCCGGCATAACCTGGCAGATCTCCGAACTCGGCAAGATCGACCAGGGCGGAGGTGGCACAATCGCCTCCGAGATCTCGGTCCATGACATCGACACGCTGGACATCGGCGTCCCGGTACTCTCGATGCACGCGCCCGTGGAAGTCGTCTCGAAGGCGGACATCTACATGCTCTACAAGGCCATCGCAGCCTTCTACGCCTGCGATAAGCCCAAGAGCTTCTGATAAACTAGGGGCGAAAGCCCCGTTTTTCTATATCCAACGTTTTGGTCTTATTTCCGGAAATAATTCGAAAAGCAGAGGCTGCCTTTGGAATCAGCATCGTAATCTGTTCGCTGCGGATGCAGTATTGCCCTGACTCTTTCTGAAGGGACGTCCAGGATCCTGGAGATATCCTGCTCGCTGAAACCCTGCTCGGACATTCTCTTCACATGTTTCTTCTCTCCTTTCTTCAGACCCATTTCCTCTCCTTTCTTCAGACCCATTTCCTCTCCTTTCTTCAGACCCATTTCCTCTCCTTTCTTGAGACCCTCCCTCTCGCCATCCTCGAAGGACTCCTTCATCCTCATCCTGTCGACATACTCCTGGTCCCATAGATCTTCATACATGTTTGCGACCTCATTACAATTAATTTGTAGGTATTCAACCAATACATTCTCTTCCATGCAGCGTTCACATAGGCTGCGGATGCAGTATTGCCCTGACTCTTTCTGAAGGGACGTCCAGGATCCTGGAGATATCCTGCTCGCTGAAACCCTGCTCGGACATTCTCTTCACATGTTTCTTCTCTCCTTTCTTCAGACCCATTTCCTCTCCTTTCTTCAGACCCATTTCCTCTCCT
>CAMMYR010000188.1 GCA_946528255.1 uncultured Methanomicrobiales archaeon
CCTGCAGAACTCCACGTTGGTCTTGCGGGGGAAGAACGGATGCGACTCCAATACGGGGCCCAGCATCCTCACCTGCTCCTCAGTCAGGGGGCTGAAGGTGATGAAGTGGGGATTCCCCATGGAGACCGCGTTCGCTCTGAACTTTATCCCCATGGCCTCGAAGGGCTGGTCGATGAACCTGCCGTCGTAGTCGACGGGCACATCCCTTCCCTCCAGGACGGGGGCGCCCATGTTGATCCTGACGGTGCGGACCTTCCCGTCCTCCCTGGAGACGGTGGCCTCCAGGTCGCCGGCCAGGGTGTGGATGGTGAAGACGTCCTTGTCCACCATCCCGAAGTCGCGGGCGTGCTTCGCAACGCATCTTATCCCGTTGCCGCACATCTCCGCCTCGCTGCCGTCGGCGTTGATTATGCGCATGGTGATGTCGGTGCCCTCCCCGGGCATCACATACAGCACCCCGTCGGCCCCGACGCCGTAGTGCCTGTCGCAGACACCCTTGCACCATTCCGGATCGATGTCCAGGTGCTTGGATATCCCATCGACCAGGACGAAGTCGTTGCCGATGCCATGATACTTCCAGAAGTGCATCGCTGTAGCCTCTTGGGGATTATCTGGTGCCTCCACATCTCCTCCACGGTCTCGGGCTCGCGGATGAGCTCCGCCTGGCCGTCGTTGACCAGGACCTCGGCGCAGAGGGGGCGGGAGTTGTAGTTGCTGCTCATGGAGAATCCGTACGCTCCGGCGTTGTACACCGCCAGGACATCGCCCTCCTTGGGATCGGGGAGCACCCTGTCATGCGCCAGGTAGTCCCCGGACTCGCAGATGGGTCCGACCACATCGTACTTCTGGGTGCAGGCCTTGCCCATCCTGTTGGCGATGGCCACATGGTGGTAGGAATCGTACATCGCCGGGCGGATCAGGGTGTTGAATCCCGCGTCGCACCCGATGTACTTCTTCACTCCGGTGTCCTTGATGTCGTTGATCCTGGCCAGGAGCACCACGGCATCGCACACGATGTACCTGCCGGGCTCCAGCATGATCGTCTTCACATCCGTTTCCTCGAGGATCATGTCGGTGAGGTTCATGGCCATCTCGGCGACGTCCATCTCGTCCTCCTGAGGCTTGTAAGGCACTCCTATGCCTCCGCCGATGTCGATGAACTCCAGCTCGATCCCGAGCTCGGCGATCTCGTTGGTGAGGTTCACCAGGACCTCTACCATATCCATGAATGGTTCCACGGACTGCCCTCCGGAGCCGATATGGGCGTGTATGCCCCTGATGTCGAACCCCAGGTCCTTGGCCCTGGCGTAGGTGGTGATGACCTGGTCCAGGGGGATGCCGAACTTGGCGCCCTTGGAGCCGGTGATGACCTTGTCGCTGTGCCCGGAGCCCACGTTGGGGGTGATCCTGAAGGACACCTTGTGGCCCGGGGATATCTCGGCGAGCCTCTCCATCTCCGAGATGGAATCCAGGTTGATCATCACTCCCAGGTCCGCGACCTCCTTCAGCTCGGAATTGCTGACGTTGACGCCGGTGTACATTATCCTGTCCGGGGAGAAGCCGGCCTTCAGGCAGGTCTTGACCTCTCCGATGGAAACGGCGTCTATCCCCGCGCCCTCCTGCTCCAGTATCCTCAGGACCGCCAGATTGGTGTTGGCCTTGCAGGCGTAGTGGATGCGGGTGTCCATGTACTTCGAATAGGCGTTGTAGACGGCGCGGTAGTTCTCCCTTATGCGGGCCTCGTCGACCACGTACACGGGGGTGCCGAACCTGTCGGCTATCTCCGGTGCGGATACCCCGCCGATGATCATGTTCCCGTCCTTGGTCTCGAATTCGCGCATCATCTCTTACCACTCTCTATGTATCTGTCGTGGAGGAGCCTGACGACGTCCACCACCTTGCCCATGGGCACCACGAAGTTCAGCGACACGTCGGACGCTCCCTCGGAGATCATCTCAACGTTGCATCCCGCCTCCTTGACGGCCCCGAAGATGTCCCCGGATACTCCGCACTTGTCCAGCAGGTTGTCGCCGACGCAGCACACCAGGGCCACGTTGTTCTTCACATCGATCCTCTCGATGTCCGCCCCGCTGAGGCCGTTGAGCTGCCTCAGGGTGTCCTTCACATCGTTGTTATGGACGAGGAACGCCACGGTGGACAGGGAGGTGGATATGGAATAGATTATCACGTCTATCTCCGCGATCTTCTCGATGATCTTAGCGACCATCGCGGGCCTGTAGGCGATCTCCGCGGAGCTTATGGTGATTATGGATAGGTCGGTCTTCGTGGCCACGCTCCTGAGGAGGTCGTCCTTGGGCTTCCTCAGGTGGTGGATCAGCGTCCCGGGCTCCTGGGGCTTGAAGGAGTTCCTGACCTTGAGCGGGATGTGCTTGAGCCTCACGGGCTCGATGGTCCTGGGGTGCAGGACCTTGGCGCCGAAGTACGCCAGCTCGGCCGCCTCTCCGAAGTTCATCTCGTCGATCTTGACGGCCCCGGGGATGATCCTGGGGTCGGAGGACATGAACCCGTCGACGTCGGTCCAGATCTCCAGCATGGTGGCGTCGATGGCGTTGGCCACGACGGCCGCCGAATAATCGGATCCTCCCCTGCCGAACGTCAGGGGGGTGCCGTGGTCGTTCATGCCGTAGAACCCGGGGATGATCGGGATCACACCCTCGGAAACCAGGGGCTTGACGTTCAGGGTCATCCC
>CAMMYR010000189.1 GCA_946528255.1 uncultured Methanomicrobiales archaeon
CTGCAGGAACTGGGGGAATCGGGTGAAGGGGCGCGATTACTACGATCTCCTGTACTATTCGGCACGTGGCATCCCCGTCAATTCCCAGCACTTGATCAGACGCCTGGAGCAATCGGGCGTGAGAGCAGAGGATGCCGAAGATGCCAGGGTGATGCTGAGGGAGAGATGCCTGTCGGTCGATTACCGCGATGCCGTCTCCGATGTCCTCCCCTTCGTGCTGGACAAGAGGAAACTGGACAACTGGTCCCCCGAATTGTTCGCATCGGTGGTGGATGGATTGAGGTTCGTCCGAAACCACCATGCATCCCACATCCATAATATCGCATCATCCGAGTCGTGATTATATACCCGGCCATGCAGATTACGTCAACGATAGCATGCCCGGCGGAAGGCACGTATACGAGACGCTGGGGATGACCCGCGTGGTCATCGAGGACGGGAAGGTCGTCGAGGTCGGCCAGCCCGAACTGGAGTTCTGCCCCCTGTTCAAGAAGTACTGCGATATCGACGCGCTCTCCCCCGAGAAGGTCAGGGAGAACATGGAGTTCCGCATCAGGGACTTCGGGTTCTGCACCGAGGACAGGGTGGTCCGCGCCAAGGACTACGTCACATTCGGCGTCTCGGAGATAATGAGCACCGCCCTGGAGAAGGGAGACATCGATGCGGCGGTCATAGCCGCCGACGGATGCGGGACAGCCGTGATCACCGAGCCGGCGCTGCTGCAGGGGCTCTGCGGCAGGATATCCGGGCTGGTGGAGACATCCCCGCTCAAAGTGGTCCTGGATGCCGTGGGCAGGGACAACGTGCTGGATCCGGAGACCGTGCCCCTTGACATGGTCAGGGGTGCCGAGCTGGCCCATTCCAAGGGCTACCGCAGGTTCGCCGTCACTGTTTCCAAACCAGACGATGCCGAGGCCATCAGGAAGGCGTACGGGCCGGATGTACTGATCGTCGGAGTGCATACCAGTCATGTCACGTGCGGCGGAGTCTCCAAGCTGTTCGACAACTGCGATATCATCACCGCATGCGCATCCGGGCGCACCCGCGCCGAAGCGGAGAAGAGGAAGGTGCTGGTAGCGGGCAGTAAGGTCCAGATATTCGGAGTCAGCGACTTCGGCCGCAGGCTGGTCCTCCAGAAGCTGGAATCAATCGGCAGGAAGCCTTACGACGGGGAACCGAAGGAGGAGCCCCGCCCGTTGATCTTCTGGGGAGACCGAGGCAGCCGTAAATCGGATATGGTTTTAAGGATGGAAACCATCCGAGCCCCCATGGCGGATATGAGGTTGGTAGCTTTGGCAGCGGTAGCCGTGGCGGCAATCGCAGGAGCATCCATCGCCGTTCTGGCATCGCATGGGGATGACGAATCCGAACCCGTTCCG
This sequence comes from uncultured Methanomicrobiales archaeon, assembly GCA_946528255.1. The sequence continues at coordinate 1,380 of CAMMYR010000189.1, forward strand.
CCCTCGCCGCCGACGCCCCCTTCGCCAGACGGGAGGCTGGCGATCTCCACCCAGCACGGCTCCCTGATCGCCGATTTCGCCGATACGGAGGCCGCCAGCGGCCTGCGGTCCGCCCTGGCATCCGGCGACATCACCGTCCGCATGAGCGACTACGGGGGTTTCGAGAAGGTCGGCGACCTGGACCTCGATCTGAAGCGCTCCGACAGCCGCATCAGGACGGAGCCCGGCGATGTCATGCTCTACAGCGGCGACAGCCTTGTGATATTCTACGGCACCAACACCTACAGCTACACCCGCCTCGCCGTTATCGATGCGGACGCGGACGAGATAAAGGCCGTATTGGGCGCGGGGGATGTGGATGTGGTCCTCTCGCTGGTGCTCGAGCGACCAGGCTATCCCCTTGGCCATCCTGAGCTCCGGATCCTGGAAGTGGTTGCCCGGATTCTTCTCGAAGAAAGCCCTCGATCCCATGGACAGGAACAGATCGCAGGCCAGCACCGTGTTAACCCCGACCTGGGCCAGGGTGATGTTATCGGTCTTGGATTCCCTGTCGCCCAGCGAGAAGTAGATGCTGTCGGGGACGCGGACCGGCTTGTTGCGCGTGATGAATTCGATGATATCCGGGAACCAGAGCGATCCGGATGCGCTGACCGCATCGTCGAAGGCATCCGTCCTGAAGACGGAATACACGGCGAACAGACCTGCCATGGAATAGCCGGCGATGATCCTGCGGCGGGGGCGGATGCCCGTCGCATCGATCGCCGCGGGGATTATTTCGGAGACCAGCTGCTCCAGGTACGCATCGGCGTTACCGGCGAAGGACCCTCCTCCCCTGAAAGCCGGCCCGGCCTTCCATGGGGACATGTCGGAATCCCAATCCAGCCCGGATACGGATACGAGGCATAGGTCGCGATCGCAGATCCCCTTCAGGGCATCCAGGACGCCGCTCCCGTCTCCTTCGTAGCTGTTGAGTACCACCAGCGGTGCCCCGGGGTCTACACCGGGATGAACCGTCACCCTCTTGCCGCGGATCTCCATCTCCATGGGCACTCGGAAGGCGAGGAAGACGATATAGGTTATCAGCGTCCCGAGGATGCTGCCTGCTATCAGCTGCAGCAGGGTGTGCCTCCTCTGGACGTATCTGCTCCAGCATACGAACGGTAGGATGAGGAATGTCAGGGCGCCCCAGGGCCAGATGCTCACAGCCAATGCAGTAGCAGGCCCGACCACGCCCATGGCGTGGAGGCTGATCTTCCACTTCGTGCTGATGAAGATGGCCGCCAGGGTGCTGAAGAAATAGGCGAGCATAGACAGGTATGCGGCTTCC
>CAMMYR010000190.1 GCA_946528255.1 uncultured Methanomicrobiales archaeon
GGGGGTTTGGGGTTTTTTTTTCTTGGGGCGGTCAACGGGGGGCGGTCCGGGCGCGCCGCGCCATTCGTTTTCGGCTCTCGCCCCAGGGAAACGCGGGCACGACCGAAAAGCTGATCACGCCAACCGGCGGGCGGGCAGTCCTCGATGGGCTGTCCCGACAGATATCTGCGGACGTCATCGGCATCAATATTTTTACATATTACCGAAGCGGCCTCGTTGTACTCGTCCTTGGTGGATATGCAGGCGCTCGTCGCTATGTAGGGGGTGAGATCGTGGTCGAAGGCCCCGAAATAAGTGGAAATGACGCAGTATTGGGTTACGGTGCCCATGAGGAGGATGGCGTTGCATCCCTTGGATTTCACCACGGACGCCAGCTCCGAGTCCCTGAAGCAGTTCATGTAGTGCTTCTCCACGATGATGTCGCTGTCGGCGACAGTAATGGCGGGGATGAATTCGTCGGCATCGGGGCCCTTGTAGCCGTGGTGCTCGTCGCCGCCTATGAAGCGGACGTGGATAACGGGCCTGCCCGCTTCCCTGAAGAGGGCGGCGATCTCGTTCATGCGTGCGACAGGCTCGTCGTGCTGCCTGCGGTTGTCGTCGTGCTTGAGCACGAACTTGTTCTGCATGTCGACTATGACCAATGCTAGCTCTTTACCGAGCGGGTCTATCCTCATATGAGTACCGGGACTGCGTGTTTTATCCTGTATATAAATAATCGCATCAAAGTAGGATGTATCCGCCATACACAGGTGACGTTCTCGGGACACATCCGGGGCATCAAGGAGAACTGCATAACGTTCGTTAGCGTATGCTGAAATGAGGGGTTCGACCTCAGCAGAAGTAGACGTAGAGTCCGGCGGCGAGGAGAGCAACCAGGGCGATCACGGGCATGAGGTTGACGAATCTGTCCTGGGCGGAGAGCTTCCCGGTCATGATGCCACGATGGGGTATTATGTATATAAAGCAATTGCAACGTTTTATGTAAATTCTTGGCATTCTGGGACTTATGACAATCCGCGTCCTCTTCGTGTGCCTCGGGAACATATGCCGCAGCCCGATGGCTGAGCACGTTTTCCGGAGGTTGGTCGCGGATGCAGGATTATCCGATTCCATCCAATGCGAATCCTGCGGCACGGCGGGCTACCACATAGGGGAGCCCCCGGACCGCCGCGGGGCGCGGACCATGGCCGCCCACGGCATAGACTGCTCCGGGAAGAGGGCGAGGAGGATTTCGGTGAACGATTTCAAAGAATTCGACTACATCGTCTGCATGGACTCCGAGAACCTCGTCGATGTTAGATCCATGGCCCCGCAGGGGTGCAAGGCATCCATATCGCTGCTGCTGGGCGACAGGGATGTGGACGACCCGTGGTACACGGGGGACTTCGAGAGGACCTTCGCGGAGGTCTCCAGTGGAAACACCGCTTTGCTAGAAAGGATTCGGAGGGAGCGCCGGATATGATGGCCAGGATGTTCGTGTTCATACCCGTGCCCGACGCCTCTTGGATGACCTCCGTTTCCGATGGACTGAAGGCATCTGGCCGCGTCTCCGTGAGCAAGCCGGAGCAGCTCCATATCACCCTCAGGTTCATCGGGGACGTGGACGAGGCCAGGATCCACGCGCTGGTCTCCGCGGTGGAAGCGGGATGCGCGGGGAATGCTGGATTCGATGTAACCCTCCGCGGTCTGGGGTGCTTCCCCAACGAGAGGAGGCCCAGGATCGTATGGGCCGGTGCGGAGCCCGCGGACAGGCTGACGGGGCTTTCCGATAGCATCACCGGATCGCTGAAGAAGAACCGTTTCCGCTTCGACGACAAGCCCTTCAAGCCCCACATAACCATCGGCAGATGCGACGGGGACATCGATGTCTCCAAGGTGCTGGCAGCCCACAGGGGCCAGGAGTTCCTGGCCTTCCGGTGCGATTCCGTCAAGGTCGTGCGCAGCTACCTGGGCCCGAAGGGCGCAAGGCACGAGACCGTGGCCTCCATACCGCTGCTGTAAACGTCATCCCCGGCGGCGGACTCCGGGGTGTAACCGTACACTCCCTGCCTTTTATCCTATGACCGCGAGGACGTTGCGGCGATAACATGATCTACGCTGACAACCGCGGGGGGATAGAGGGCCTCCCGCTGCAACTGATGATAACGATACTGGTCGCGACCCTCGGAACCGCGATCATACTCGGATGGATGGCAGGCATCGAATCCCCCCACTACATAGGGGAGATAGAGACCGACAAGGCGATAGTGGAGCAGGACGGCAGCCTGGAGATAACCATACTCGACCAGGACGGCAACCCCCTCGCGGATGTGGCCGTGGTCCTGTCCGGATGCGGGTGCACCGCATACGGCACCACGGGGAAGGACGGGAAGATAGCCTTCGGGGACCTGTCCTGCACCCGGTCGGGGAAGCTAACGATAGATGCATCGCACAGCGACTACGGGGAGAAGAGGGCGACGGTGATCGTGGTATGATACAGGATCAATCGGGCGTCCTCGGGATGCCCTTAAGGATAATGGCCGCGTTCCTGGTGATAGGATTGATGCTGCCAGCGGTGATGGCTGTTTCCAGCGACCTGGAGACCAGGGCCGGCGAGGCGGACGGGGAGGAGCTTGCTTCCCGGATAGCGGATGCGGCGACAAGGGTCTACCTTTCAGGCTCGGGGAGCGCATCGACGGTATCATTCGAGATACCCATGGG
>CAMMYR010000191.1 GCA_946528255.1 uncultured Methanomicrobiales archaeon
CACGTAGGCGATCATCTTTGCGATGTCCTTGAACGAGAGGTCCATGACATCCGTGCCGTTGATCAGGACCCTGCCCTCGGTGGGCTCCAGGATCTTGTTGATCGTGTACATGAAGGTGGATTTCCCGGCCCCGTTGGGCCCCAGGATGCTTATCAGCCCCGGTTCGCCCATGTCCAGGTTCACATCGCTCCAGATGCGGTTGCTCCCGTAGGATACCCCCAGATTCTCAGCGGTCACGCGGACGGTCATGTCACCAGACCTCCTTCTTCTGCCTGAGGATGAGCAGCATGAATATCGGCCCTCCGATGATCGATGTGATTATCCCTATGGGCATGGTCTCGGCCACGACCTGCACGACGCAGTCCGCCAGGAGCATCAATCCCGCTCCCATGAGGCCCGCCGCAGGTATCAGGATCTTGTTGTCCGATCCCACGAATATCCTGGCTATGTGCGGTGCGACCAATCCTATGAACCCTATGATCCCGGTGAACGATACGATGCCGGCGGCGACCACCGAGATGGTGACCAGGACGATTATCCTGGCCCTGTTGACATCGATGCCTATGCTCTTGGAGTAGGCGTCCCCGGAGTTCATGGTGTTGAGGATCCTGGCCATGTACATCAGGAAGATGCCACCCAGCATGGAAACGCAGAATATGAACGGCAGGTTGTCCCAGGATGCGGAGTTCAGGGACCCGATGGTCCAGGCGTACACCGCGGATGCGGCGTTGGGATCGGCCACCAGCATGAGGTAAGACTGGATGGCGTTGAAGATGTACATCAGGGAGATCCCGGAGAGGATGATCATCGCCGGGGAGGGCTTGCGGTAGGTGGACATCAGGATGATGAACGCCGCGGGGATGAGGGCGAACACGAAGGCGTTCACCACGGTCCCGAAGTTCCCCGGGACCAGGAAGATGCCCATGGTCATCGCCAGGGTGGCTCCGAGGGCGGCTCCCGAGGAGATACCCGTGGTGTAGGGGTCTGCCAGCGGGTTCTTCATCATGCTCTGCATGGCCGCACCGGCCATGGCCAGGCCCATTCCGGCGAACAGCGCGGTCAGCACGCGGGGCATCCTGAGGTCCCAGACCACCTTCTCGTCGGTGGTCATGGTGCCGTTCCAGTCTGCCAGGTGGTCGAATATTGCCTTGTAGACATCCAGGAAATCTATATGGTACGGCCCCAGGCCTATGTCGATGCCCAGGGCAATGATGCACAGCGCCGCGACGACGATCAGCATCAGCGATTTGGCGTACTTGTACGCCTTGTAGTCGGCTATCGCGCGCTGCGATGCCGTGGCGTCGTCGTCCCCCTTGTATTTGCGGGAAGCCACGTTGGAGAGGCGCACGCCCCTCCCTATGTCCGATATCCTGGTCCTTATCTTCGGTCTAGCCATAGAATCGCTCCCCTCGTTCCAATTCCGGGTACAGCGTCGTATCCTTGATCGTCCCGTAGCTCCACTGGTTCTCCCCGTCGCCGTATATCCCCATCCACTGCAGCCCCTCGTTGACGATCTTCTCCATATCGTAGTCCCATCCGTAGAGGACCTTCCCCAGCATAGCCAGATAGACGATCTCCATGGGTCCGGTGCAGTATTCCCATCCGATGACCTGCAGGGGTACCCCGTCGCAGTAATCCTTCAGGAACTGCTCGACCTTCTCGTAATTCTCCTGGGCCGACGGGTTCTTGGGGTTCAGGGGGGCCACGTTGTATGGTCCGGGGACCGTCCCTATGAGATAGTCCATGCCGTACTCCTTGTACATGGCGATGAAGCTCTCCCTGCTGATCTCCACCTCCCATTGGGCGGATGCAAGGCCCTTATCCTCCAGATACTGCCCGCCGACGTCTATCACGCCCATGCGCAGCAGGTTCTGGTACTCGCCGGACGTGGTGTAGTTGATCTGGAACTTGGTCAGGGTGGATACATCGGTGTCCCCGAGGACGGAGATGACCACCTTCTTGCGCTGGTCGTCCGTGAGCTTGGAGACCCTGTCTATTATGTCGTTGTAATACGAATCGTGCCAGGCCACCCATTCGGTGGCGCGGTCGAACTTGTGGAACATGTACCCGAGAGTGAGCATCCCGTTGCAGACGCCTCCCCTCTCCCAGGAGGGGATGCGGACGATCTGCACCGTGGTGTTGCTCAGCTGGGTCTCCATGAATCCGGTGCTCTGGGCGTACTCCGAGTTCATCACCGCGGTGAGGTATCCGTCGCCGTACTCCTTGGCGACCATGAGGTACTTCTCGGCGTTGGGGGTCTTGTGGGAGCCCACGCCGCCCAGCTTGCTGTAGTCCAGCACGGAGGCGTACTCCTTCCAGTACATCCCCTGGACCCCGCTGTCGGAGCACCTGTCGTCCACGGCGACGACGCTCTCGGGGAAGAGGACGCATAGCATCTCCAGGGTTTGGGTCAGTATGTTGGAGGTCCTGACGGGCATGCCCATGTCGTAGGAGCGGATCTTGAAATCGCAGTTGAGGTACCAGATGACCCCGTTGTAGGAATCGTGGTCCATCAGCTCCCTGGTGAGGTCCGCATCCTCCTTGTCTATGCGGCCGTCGTAGTTGGCATCGGCGAAATAATGGCCCACATAATCCACGTAAGCCTCAGCCGCCAGGGATTCTATCAGATCCACATCGTCCTGGTCGATATCGCCGTCCATATCGGCGTTCCCCAGCACCAGGAGCCT
>CAMMYR010000192.1 GCA_946528255.1 uncultured Methanomicrobiales archaeon
AATTGGGATATCCCCAACAAGACCGGCGGCGATACCTCCCATAATCTCAACTTCCCCGGGGACTACTTCGCCAACAACAGGTACGACAAGAGCGACCAGGTAAAGTTCAATTACCTGCTCACGGGCGGTGGCGGAGGCAACACCACAGGATGCGGCCTCACCTACTGGAGGCCCCACATGGAGGCAGACAAGGGAGGGATATGCTCCCGCCTGGCCTATGCCATCTCGGATGGCGCCATCGAGATGTCCGAGGATCACCTCAACGTCACATTCGATGCCAACGGCGGTTCCGGCACCACGTCCCTGAAGCTGATGTTCAACCAGAACGACAGCTTCATCGCCCCGAGCAACCTGTTCACGCCTCCGACCAGCAAGTTCTTCGACGGCTGGTCCTTCGACAAGGATGCGGCCGAGGCGGACATCAAGACCGGTTCCACCTACCCGCTGAATTACTCCACCGACAAGAAGCTGTATGCGATTTGGGTGAACGTGCCTGTGACGTTCAAAGCGAATAACGAGACATCCGAACGGGATTACATCCAATACATCGAGAAGAACGTGTCCACGCCGCTGAAGACGCTGGCCGAGATCGGGTTCACCGAGCCGCAGATCACGTACGATGGCAAGACGGTCGCCAAGAAGTTCCTGTACTGGACCGTGGGCGCACCCGGAGGCAGCGTCAAGTACTCCGACGGGGACCCGGTCACCCTGGCATCCGCCATCACACTGTACGCCAATTGGGCGTATCCCGTGTACAGGGTGACCTTCGTCGGCGACATGATGCCAGAATTCACCCAGTATGTGGATATCGACGACCCCCGCGTGGTCAAGCCAGCGGATCCATCCTCACCCGGATTCCACTTTATGGGGTGGTTCACAGATCCCAACTTCGACAGTGAGTTCAGGTTCGTGGACGGATATTCCGTAGAGCAGATCGTGAGCGATCGCACCCTCTACGCCAAGTGGCTCCCAGAATACACCATCCAATTCGACTGCATGGGCGCCGTGGATATCGAGAACGAGATCGTCACCTTCGGGGAGCTGGCCACCCAGCCCGCGGAGCCCGTAAAGGAAGGGTACTCGTTCGACGGGTGGTACAACGGATACTCCATGAGGTCGCTGTACCCCTTCGAAGAGCCCGTGAGATCCGATGCCGTCCTCGCGGCGAAATGGACCGCCACCGGCCCCGATACCCACACGGTATCCTTCGATACCGGCGGAGGGACTTATATCGCGCCCCAGACGGTTGTGGAGGACGACTACGCATCCAGGCCCAAGGTCAATCCAGCCATGAGCAACTTCGACTTCACGGGATGGTACTCGGACAGCGCCGCCACCGAGCTGTTCTCCTTCAGCAGCCCTATCAACAAGGACACGACGATATTCGCCGGCTGGGAGGAGCACGTCTACACCCTGGTCCTGGATCCCAACGGGGGATTCGGCGGCGAGATCGTCCTGGCGCCCACGGTGACCGAGAAGGTCAGGCTGTCCGACGCCAGCCGCTTGGGCTACGAGCTCAGGGGCTGGTGCCTCGATAGCGAAGGGCACGGCAAGATCTTCAACGGCACAGTCAGCGGACTGGGCACGGAGGGGGACGTTGTCGTGCTGTACGCGATATGGATGCCCGCGATCGATGATGACGATGACATACTCGAAATCCTGACGCCCGCATACGAGCCCCCCGCCGCGGATAAGCTGGATTGGCCGCCGATAGCCGCCGCGTCCGTGGCGATAGCCGCAGTGTGCTGTCTGATCATGGCAGTGATCAGGAGAACCCGATCGCCAACAAACAATCCCGCCCCACAGTAGGGGCGGGCATTCCCTTTTTCAGACAACCAATCCTAGGACGGCCCTGGCCTCGTAGACCCCGAGGCCGCAATCCTTCATGACGTCGTAGACGGTCATCCCCTTGGGCAGGCCCATGGATAGGGACGATAGCTTCGGATCCGTGGACCTCCCGACGTCCACGCGCATGGCTTTGAAGATGTAAGCGACGGCCTCCTTGGCCTCATCCGCATCCCTGAATCCGCACTTGGCGAAGACCTTCTCCAGAGGGAGCTTGGAATCGGATTCCAGATTGGTCCATCCGAGCTTCATGACGACATCGTGGGAAACGGCCTCCATCCTCTTGAACTCCTCCGTGCCGGGGGTTATACGGCCGTACTCGTGGCGCTCCGAGATGTAGGATATGACCCTCGAAGCCATGGAGTCGTCCAAACCGAGGAATGCCATGATATCGGGGTCCGTGGGATCGGATTTCATTGTGTACGCGCGTCTGAGGGCCTTCTCGGCGTTCCTCTTCACGGTCACATCAGCGGTCTCCGCCTTGGGTCCGCGGCCCATCAGGGCCATTGCATCGTCCTCGAGACCGGCGACCTCCATAAGCTTGACCATGCGGACGGTGCTGTCGGCACCGGGGGACGGGAGGGATTTGAACAGGGACATCGCTTCCCTGAGACCCTCGCGGTCGCCCAGGTTGGAGCACATCTCCGCATACGCTATCACGGATGCGGCATCGCACCTGGAGTCCAGGGACCTCCTCATGAACTTGAGGGCGGATTGGTCGCCCGCCTCCATCAGGAGGGACGCGAGATGGGCGTTGATATCAGGATCGTCCGGTGATTCCGACTGTGCCTTGTGCATGTCCTTCAGCGCCGAATCCACATCGCCCATAGCCAGATAGGCGT
>CAMMYR010000193.1 GCA_946528255.1 uncultured Methanomicrobiales archaeon
CCTCCTTGACCGCGTTTCTGACGTCGTGGGGTAAGACATCGGTCATCTTCCCATCCCCGTCCCCGGGTTTTTTAGTGATGGTAAGCTTGCCGTCATCGTCAAGCGACCATTGGGTGTCGCCGTTCTCGCCGACCGTGTCGGCATAGGACTCATCCATCTCGGCGGGCGAGCAGATCAAAGCGGTGATCCCTCCGCCCAGTACCAGAACCGCGATGGCAATGGTGATTTTGGCGGTTGATTTACCATAAATCATACTTGCCAATAGGAAATGATTTTTTAATACTTTGTAGAGGGGGATCGGTCGGAAGAAATCCGTTAATTTGCACTTCTTGACCTTATCGTTGTTGAACACGGAGTCCATGCTCATCTCGAGGATCTCGATCCTCTCGCGGTTGTAATCGTCGAGGCCGTACTTCTCGCTGACGTGCTTCGACACTTCCAGATACTTCTTGACGCTGGCCTCGTGGACCGTGAGCGTGAGCTCGTGCTGGCAATTGGTGCATTTGCCGGACAGGGGTATGCGCCTGTACTTCGCACCGCAGCTGGTGCATCTGACGGTCTGGGTGGAGAAGCTCCTCAGGTTACCGATCATGTCCGGCATCAGGTGCTTGTTGAGCACGCGTATGGCCACGTCCCTCTCGTCAACGGCGCGGATCTTCTTCCCGAGCATCAGCTGGGCGTCCATCTTGTCGCCCATGGTCTCCAGTGTGGTGTATGCGGAGTACTTCGGACCGTATGAGATATCGTGTGTGTCGTGGGTGAATCCAAGCCCCTCGTACTGCTTCTCGGTCCCGATGCGGCCGGCTATGAGGTCCATGATCTTCTCGATCTCCTTGGGCTCCCTCATCTCCATCGCCGCACGGTACAGCTCCAGGGGGTATTCCCTGAGGCAGTCCACGTTGTGGGCTTCCTTATCGATCTCGTTGGGGTCCAGCCTGGTGGTCAGAACCAGAGGGGCATCCATGAGCCCTCCCCTGGTGCTGGGCAGGTATCCCCTGGAGAAGTTCAGCAGGCCGTCCATGGCCAGGATAAGGCAGTCCTCGTCGCCGTCGCAGTTCCTCCTCTTGGCGGCGTGGAAGAACGGGTGGCCGTAGCATCCGCGGAGGTCGGCGTAGCCGATGATCCTGCACAGGATGCATCCGGACGTGTGGGGCGCCAGGCCGAACACGATGTGACCGATGAGGTCCTGGCGGTTGTTCACGTTGTAGTAGCGGGGCAGGTGGTAGAGCTCCTCCAGCTCGTCATCCACGAACCTGGCGATCTTCACCATGTAGTTCCCGCAGTCCTTGGCGGGGATGACATCCTGGACCTTCAGCTCCACGATCTGCTCCGGATCGGTCAGGGGATCGCCGTTCCAGTCGTGGGTGTAGCCCAGCTCGTGGGCCTTCTCGATGGATAATCCGATCTCCCTGGGCTTGAAGTGGGTCAGGGGGATGTCGGTCATGTCGAAGCGGACGGTTCCGTCCTTGAAGGTGCTGACGCCGTTCTTCTGCCTGAGTATCCCCTTCTCCAGGGGCTCCACGGGCTTGGTGATGGATTTGAGGACGTCCAGGCACTTGATGTCGGTGGGCTTCCTCTCCTCAAGATATGCTATGGCTGCCTTGTACTCGTCCTCCACATCGATATCGATGGGGGTGGGCCCCAGCCTCCCGTACTCGTTCTTCTGGGGGGCGTATTTGGTGTGCATGTTGCAGTCCCTGCACCAGTTCCTGTAGGTGAGGGCGCCGCATCCGGGGCACCTGCGGTTACCGACCTCCACCGAAACCGTGCAGTTCGGGTTCTTGACGTTGAGGTTGTTGGATTTGATGTTGGCGATGGCGGTGAAGATCTCCTTGCCGTTCTTCGCATCGTCCCCTACGGGGAATAGCGCGTGGACCTTGGGCGTCATCTCGCGCTCCTTGGCCTTCTCGGGGCGGCCCATCCTGGTACCGATCCTGGTCATCGCCCTGGCGCGGATCTCGTATCCGGCGGCATGGGAGACGGCTTCGAGGGTGGTGTTCCCAACCAGGTCCCTGCCCGGTGTCAGCTTCCCCCCGTCGTGGTTTATGCCGAGGGCGTCCAGCATAGGCTCGGAGTACCTGGCGTTTATCCTGATCCTCTCGCCTTCCACGGTGTGCAGGGCGCAGAGGTCCTCCAGGACCCTCTTGGGCTCTGGGGATTTGGCGACGGTCAGGGTCTCGCCGTCGAACTGGCCGGTGGCCAGGACGTGCTCCCTGAGCATCTTGACCCTGTCGAGCTCCCAATCGGACCAGAACAGGTTGAATTTGGGGTGGAGCGGGACGCCCATGGTGGCGCACATCTCCTTGGCCCTGGCGTAGGTGGGGTCCTGCCAGTCCTCGGGCAGCTCGCCCTTCTCCTTGAGCTCCAGCTTGTGCCATTCTATCGGGTACCCGCAGGGGACCAGCGTGTGGTTGTTCTCGCAGAACTCGCCGAACGGGACCAGGATCTCCCCGTTGTCCAGGATCTCCGCGATCCTGTCCCTGATGGCTAAAACCTTTTCCTTCGTCTGGCAGTAGACCACGTCCCCGTTCTTCAGGAGGACCGTGGGACCTTCCAGTATGTCGCAGGGGGTGACGACGCAGGCCTTTCCCGGCCTCTCGATCTTCAATTGCGTGCCTATTGCCATAAAGTCGTCCATGACGTA
>CAMMYR010000194.1 GCA_946528255.1 uncultured Methanomicrobiales archaeon
GTCCCCGATACCTTCGCCGTCCTGTTCGGCGACGACTACGAGGATGTGCTGTCCTCGATGCCCCCCCCCGCCGCCGGACTGGGATTCCTGGCCTTCAACCTCATCTGCGCCCCCTGCTTCGCCGCCATCGGTGCGATGCACAGGGAGCTCGGGAGCTGGAGGGATACCGGGCTGGCGGTGCTGTACCAGTGCCTCATGGCCTACGGCGTGGCATCGATAATCTACCTGGTCGGCAGCCTGATCGACGGATCCCCGCTGGAGATCAGCGGAATCATCGTCGGCATAATCGCCCTGGTGATCATCGGGTTCTTCCTGGTGGTCAAGGACCCGCTGATGCAGCTGAAGAAGCTGAAGCACGAGGATGCCTGACATGGACATGAATCTCGTCATCGCCCTGGTCATAATCCTGGTCATCGGCCTGGCAGCGGCCAAGGTCATCAACGACCTCCGCAACGGGAGGCACTGCGACTACTGCAAGGGCTGCGGGAAATGCGGAGGATGCGGAGCATGCTCCAAGTCCGAGGGATCCCGCAAGGATGACGAAGACGAATGACCATGCCGCGGGGGGAGACCCCCGCGGAAACCTTTCCTTTTAGCATGCGCGGGAAACCGTTATAATCGCGCAGTTTTTTCCGAACGGGTATGGAGCGCATCCGGATCCTAGCCATCGCCATGGTCGCCATAACGGTCGCCGCCGCAGCCATCGCTGCGATCGGCCTCAGGGGAGGCGGATCCGGGGAGGACGATGCCATCCCGTTCACCGCCTTCGAACACCATTCCGACATGAACCTGGATTTCGAAGCCTACTATGACGATTCATATTTCGACACGCCGTCCACGGAGCTGGACATCCCCCTGATGGTATTCGCCCTCAACCTGGCCATGTCCTGCGGCTACGGCACGCACGACCCCGCTGAGAAGCCCACCGCCGTGATTGACCTCCTGGGGAAGATCGGATGCGACAGGATCGGCACCAACGAGTACTACACCAAGGAGAGCACCATGGACTCCACCGACGTGGCCATAGGCGCCAAGGATGTCGGGGACTGCACCGTCCTCTTCGTGGCGATAAACGGCGCCCACTACGGCATGGAGTTCGCCTCGAACATGAATCTGGGGCCGTCGGGGGAGCATCAGGGCTTCGCGAAGGCTGCCGGCGACTCCATGGAGTACCTCAGGTCGTTCATCTCCGAGAACGGGATAACCGGCAAGGCGAAGATCCTCGTCACCGGCTACAGCAGGGCCGCCGCCGCGGCCAACCTGATGTCGGCCCGTCTGTCCGACGCGGTGGCCGATGGCGAGGTCCGCGGGACCGTGGGGGATCTGGAGATCTCCCAGGGCGATGTCTACGGCTTCTGCTTCGAGCCCCCGCTCTGCGGTTACATGAATCCGGACATCCCGCCGACCGACGCCAGGTACGACAACATCCGGTACGTGGTCAACCCCGACGATCTGGTGGCCCACATCCCCACGGCGGACTGGGGATTCGTCAGGTACGGCCAGGAATACGCGCTGGATCCGAGGGACGGGGCCAAGGCCGCCGCCGCGCTGCGGATAATAGGCGGCATAGCGGGCGAGGAAACCGCCAGAGCCTTCGACATGTCCAGATTCAAGGTCGTCAGCGGCAGCGTGGGGAACATGGCGGAACTCGACGAGGGGCTGGTGAACATCCTGTTCGGGAACCTCACCAGGGAGCGCTACTGCGAGGACTTCCAGGAGGATCTGGGCCCGTCCGTGGGCGCCCTGTTGAATGTCAGGGGGCTGGCGGCCGCGATGGTGGACGAGCTCGGAGGGTTCGTCATCGCGATCAAGGACCTCTACGTCCATGTGGAGGATCCGGATGATGACTTCAAGGAGTTCTACAAGCCGAAGATCGATGCCGCGGCTGCCAAGGCCGGCTGCCCCCAGTATGCGGACAACCTGCTGGGCTCCTACCGCCAGATGTCCAAGCTCCTCTACGAGTACGCGGGAGGGAACATGCTGAGCCTCCTCACCGACGGGTACATCCTGACCGCGGTGGCGAACTCCGGCTTGATCATAATGCCGCATCTGCCGTTGATGATCTGCGGGTACCTGATGCAGGAGGACCCGCACTACTCGCATCTGCTCCGAAGCGTTATGGAAAAGGTGGCCGACCGGCATGGTGCCGGCCGGGATGGGTTTCACTTCAATCCGACGATGGTGCCGTCGTCCTTAAGGTCCATGCGCATGGCGGCGGGGACCTTGGGGAGCCCGGGCATCAGGGTGAGGGTGCCGCATTCGGGGACGATGAATCCGGCACCGGCGGAGATGTTGATCTCCCTGACATGGAGCTTCCATCCCTTGGGCACGCCCTTCAGGGAGGAGTTGTCGGACAGGGATGCTTGGGTCTTGGCGATGCAGATGGGCAGCTTCCCGAAGCCGTCCTTCTCGTATCCCTCGATCCTCTTGTCGACCAGCGGGTCGTAGGTGACGCCGTCCGCGCCGTAGATCTTCTTGGCGATGGTCTCGATCTTCTCCTTGATGGGCAGGTCCAGGTCGTACAGGAACCTGAAGTCCGGCGTGGTGCTGTCTATGGTGTCCACCACGGTCTGGGCCAGCTCCTTGGCTCCCTCGCCACCCTTGATGAACCCGTCGTTGAACGCCACCGGCACGCCCATCTTC
>CAMMYR010000195.1 GCA_946528255.1 uncultured Methanomicrobiales archaeon
GCTCTTCCGATCTTCGGGTTCATCAGGACAGATTTCTTGGCCTTCTCCAGCATGGAGATGGCCTTCTCCGCCTTGGTGGAGCATCCCAGCTGGTCGCCGTTGAGCACCATGTCCGATGCGGTGCACACCTCGGAGAGCGCCTCCAGCCTCTCGGCCAGAGGCTCCATGCCCTTGCACTTGGCCAGGCCGGCGGAGGCCTCCTTGAAGTTGTTGGACATGATGGCGAACCTTCCAGGGGTCTTCTCGGAGAGGAGCTTCGAGTTGTTGATTATCATCGCGTATGCCGAGGATATGGCTTCGGCCTCGGTGACCGAGGTCTTGTTCTCCGAATCGACGGCCAGCGGCTCGATGCTCTTCAGCCTGGCGTTGAACTCGAAGGCCTGGGTGGAAGTGTGCTTGTAGGTGGCCGGGGTCCCCTCGCAGAAGGGCAGCACTATGAGCGGCGCCGAAGCGGCGGAGGTGAGCGCGAAGCGGTAGTCGCGGATCTCTATGTCCAGCGAGGGCTTGACGTTGCTCATGTAGATGTTGTGCCTGGCGATGGGGTCGACGTTCTCCTGCTGAGTCAGCGAGAAACCGCCGGGAATGGCCTTGCTGATCCAGGACTGGATCTGGCCCATCATCTGCTCCATGTACTTCTTGGCGTCCACCCTCTGCTGGGAGGTGCCGCAGCTGGCGCAGGTCACGAACTGCGAATCGGATTCGATCTGGGCGCGGTCGAAGGGCGCCCCGCAGTACTTGCATCTTAGCTCTACCATGTCGTCCATCGGCTCATCTTCCCATTCTGGCGAATGCGATCTGCGACTGCAGGGCAGCGATCTCGGCCTGGAGCCTCGCCTCGGTGGCCCTCAGCTCGGCCATCCCGCGGTCGAAGTAGATCTTGGAGATCTCGTCGGCCCTGGCGGATACCGCGGTGTAACAGGCCCTGCACATGTAGATGTGGTGGTTGTCGGGGCTGGATTTCGCCGCCCCCTGGTCCTTGTCCAGCGCCCCGGACACCTCCGCGTTGGCGCTGTAGAAGTGGATGCCCTCCCCGGTGGCGATCCTGCCGCAGAGCCAGCACTTACCGGTGTTGGCGAACTGCCTTATCCTCTCGGCGTTGGCGTCCCCGGACTGGCCGTTCTGCTGGCGGTAGCCCATGGCTATCTGCTCGTACTCCGCCGCCGCGGACGGATCGTCCCAGACGGTGTACTCGGACATCATCTCGTAGGACACGGCCATGAGGTTGAAGAACTCGGTCATTCCGGTCACGGACGAATCGTTCCTGAAGACCTTGGGGATGACCAGCGTCGACTCCCCGACCTGCGATTGGTAATCCTGGGCGATCTGCTGGAGGTCCTGAGCCGCTCCCTGCTTGTCCCCGTCCTTGGCCTTGGCGAGCGCCTGGAGCTTCCTGGCGGTCAGGGTGCCCTCGACGATCAGCTTGTCGCGGTCCACATCGACTATGCCGAACGTGAACGCCGGCTGGGAGCATCCCTTGAGCGCGGCCACCAGCTTATCGTACTGGGCCGGATTGGACATGGCCCTGCCCGTGTCTATCAGCGCGACCATGGCTGCGGCCACATCGTCCACTCCTCCCTCTTTCTCTATCGATTTCGCGAGCACGTCGCGGGCTCTGTCGAACTCGCCCCTTTTGATGAGCTCGTTACCCTGCTCGTAGAGATCGTCTCCCGATTTGAACAGCTTGAATGCCACTTCCTCACCTTGTGGAATCCCGTATACGCGCATGTAGTTTTAAGGATATGTTTCACACGCTCGGAGCGCGTGCGAGCATCGGGGGGCGCCCTTGCGATATCGGACCGCGCGGTTCCCGCACTCTGGCATATCGTGAATCCAACCGACCGCGCCGGGATGCCGGACAGCGCCGGGGGACCCGCACGGCGGGGGCTGTGGGATGCGGCCCTCTTCTGCTATGTTTTATTAATTCGTAAGAAGAATCGGGATTCATGTCGAACAGCAGGTTCAGGGCTGTCGAGGAGGCGTTCCTCAGGGAGACCGTGATCGCGGAACCCCCGGCCGCCACCACATCGGAATACTACGGGTGCAACGTCTTCGGACGCGCCAACATGAGGAAGTACCTGTCCTCTGACACCAGGAGGAAGGTGTATGAATCCCAGGAGCAGGGCGTCACCCTGGACAGGGAGACCGCCGAGCACGTCGCCGCCGGGATGAAGAGATGGGCCATGGACATGGGCGCCACCCACTACACCCACTGGTTCCAGCCCCTCACCGGCGGCACGGCGGAGAAGCACGACTCCTTCGCGGAGCCCTACGGCAAGGGCGAGTCCCTGGAGCAGTTCGCGGGCAAGCTGCTGTGCCAGCAGGAGCCCGACGCATCTTCGTTCCCCTCAGGCGGGCTGAGGAACACCTTCGAGGCCCGCGGGTACACCGCATGGGACCCTTCGTCCCCGGCTTTCATCATGGGGGACTGCCTGTGCATCCCCACAGTCTTCATCTCATACAACGGGGAGGCGCTGGATTACAAGTCGCCCCTCCTCAGGTCCGAGGCCGCCGTATCCAAGGCGGCCGCCGCCCTCCTCAGGTACTTCGGGATCAAGGACGACCCCGTCTGCTCTTACCTCGGATGGGAGCAGGAGTACTTCCTGGTGGACACCGGCCTGTACGCCC
>CAMMYR010000196.1 GCA_946528255.1 uncultured Methanomicrobiales archaeon
ACAACGTGAACGGCCCCGTGGTCATGAGGATCGCGCCCGGACCCTCCGGACCCCTCCACATCGGACACACCAGGGTATCCATCCTCAACGACGAGTACGTCAAGAGGTACGGCGGGGACCTGGTCCTCAGGTTCGAGGACACCAACCCCGAGAAGATCGACCCGGACGCTTACGATATGATCCCCGAGGACCTGGACTGGCTCGGCGTCAAATGCACCAAGAGGTTCATCCAGTCCGAGAGGTTCGAACTCTACTACGATTACACCAGGAAGCTCATCGAGATGGGCCACGCCTACGTCTGCACCTGCGACGCGGACCACTGGAGGGAGCTGAAGGAGAAGAAGCAGGCCTGCCCCTGCAGGGACCTGCCCAAGGAGGACCAGCTGGAGAGGTACGACCGCTTCATGTCCGGCGGATACAAGGAGGGGGAGGCCATCGTCGTGGTCAAGACCGACATCGCACACCCCAACCCCGCCGTCAGGGACTTCGTGGCCCTCAGGCTGGTGGACCATCCCCACCCGCTCACCGGGACCAAGTACATCGCATATCCCATGATGAACCTGTCCGTGGCCATCGACGACCACGAGATGGGGATGACCCACGTCATGCGCGGGAAGGACCACCTCAACAACACCTTCAGGCAGGAGTACATCTTCGATTACTTCGGATGGAAGAAGCCCGTCTACTACCACTACGGGCTGGTCAACATCCCCGACACCGTCCTCAAGACCTCGCTGATCAAGCAGAGCATCAGGGACGGGGAGTACACCGGCTGGGACGACGTCCGCACCGGGACCGTCAGGGCCATGGAGAGGCGCGGCATCAGGCCCGAGGCCATCAGGAAGTACTGGGTGGAGTCCGGTATCAAATCGGTGGACATCCAGTTCTCCTGGGACAACCTGTTCGGAATGAACAGGGAGATCATCGACCCCGTTTCGGACAGGTTCTTCTTCGTCAAGAACCCGGTCCGCTACGATGTCGATGGGATCGATGCGATCGAGGGTTCCGCCCCGCTGCACCCCGATCACCCCGAGAGGGGCCAGAGGACCTACAGGCTGGAGGATCCCAGGACGGTTTTCCTCTCGGACGACGATTCCAAGCTGTTCTCCGAGGCGGGCAAGATCAGGCTGAAGGACCTGTGCAACCTGGAGTACTCCCTGCCAGCCAAGTACATCGGCAACGACATCGCCCTGCTGAAGACTGGCGTGAGGGCCGTCCAGTGGGTCGGCGCGGATGCCGTGAAGGCGGAGCTGATCATGCCCGACGGCACGGTGGAGAAGGGACTGGTGGAGAAGGCGATACTCGCAGAGGGCTCCGAGATGGTGCAGCTGGAGAGGATAGGCTTCGCCAGGATAGAATCGAAGGACCCCTCCAAGGTCGTAATGGTATACGCCCACAAGTGAGATCGGGCCACGTCGACGAAGATGCTCTTGGCCATCTCGTAATCGATGACCATGGTCTCCCCGCCGATGTTGATCATGCGGGGGCCGCCGTCGGAGATGATGCTGTCCACGGTGACGTTCTTGCCGGGCACCACTCCGATGGCAACTATCTTCCTGATGAGGGCCGAGTCGTCGGACTTGATGTGGGAGATCCTCCCGGTCTGGTCCTTGGACATGGCGTTGAGCGTCACGATATCCTTGGGCGCGTCGGTGGCCGCCTTGCACGGCTCCTTGCAGGAGGTGCAGTCGGAATCCACGTTGCTGCCCATCATCTGACACATCTTCCTGGCGGATTCGTCGGAGATGGCGTGCTCCATCCTGCAGGCCTCCTCGTGGGCGGCCTGGTGGTCCAGTTGGAGGTAGTCCATTAGGAAGTTCTCCAGGACGTGGTGCCTCTTGCGGATCTGCCTTGCGTACGCCATGCCCTCCTCGGTGAGGGAGACTCCGCGGTACTTCTCGTAATTGATGAGCCCGTCGGCCGCGAGCACCTTGATCATCTCGCTCACGCTCGCGGGGGAGACGTCCATGTAGGATGCGAGCTCCGTCGTCTTGGCGACACCGCCGTCTTCCGTGAGTCTGAGGATGTTAATCAGGTAATCCTCGCGGTTCATCGTGGTCATGATTGGCGAACCGAATCGCAGATATAAAAAGTTAGGCGCGCAGAAGAATTGTTAGGAAAGGGAAAAAAGCGGGCCCTGGGGCCCGCTGGAGGATCACTCCTCCTTCTTGGCTTTGATCTCCTTGATCTTCTCCTTGTACTCCTCGATGCGCCTCTCGGCCTCTTCGATCTTCTGGATGAAGTCCTCGTAGTCCTTCTTGGAGAGCTTGCCGTCCGCCCTGAGGGTCTCGACGGTCTTCTTGCCGACCTCGGTGCAGATCTTGTCGATCTCGCGCTCCTCGTCGCGGATCTTGGACTCGTACTTGTCGATGTCGATCCTGTTTCCCAGTTTCTCGTCGGCGCTCTTGGCGGTTTCCTTGACCTTGTCCATGAATCCCATGTTAATCACCTTATTCGGTCGACCAGCTTGTGGTACTCGTATGCAGGCTCGCCCGCATTGAAGCAGTATTGGATGGTCGCGAATTGTCTCTTGAAGTCCCTCACATCTTCTTTAACCTTTGCCGGGCTCTCCTTCTTGACGACGACCCTGGCGATGAAATCGGCGACCTGGTCCATATCGCT
>CAMMYR010000197.1 GCA_946528255.1 uncultured Methanomicrobiales archaeon
CGATGAAGAGACTATCTCGAACCCGGCGGATTCTATGATCGCCGCCACGCGGCGTTCCTCCGGCTTCTTCATGGATTTGCGGTGGATGTAGACTGCGTCCGCATCCGTAGCCGCGACGGCCGACTTGACCATCCTGGCTAAGTCCTCGTCATCCCTGCCTTCCATCTGGTAATAGGGCAGCATATGGCCGAAGGATGCCCTGAACTTGGCGGCCACCTCGGTGAACCTCGGCGCGTAATGACCGCCGCCCACGCCTACGAGCCTGGGGGCATCGTAATCCGGATCCAGATCGGTTATAACCCTGGCAAGGACCTCCGCGGCATGCATATTGCCCCAGTTGCTCTCATCGCTGCCTATCTCTATGAAGAACGTCGGCGTCTCGAGCCACGGGCCGTGGTGGGTGACCTCGAAGCAGGTCTGCGTGCCCTCCATATCGTTATATGCCAGTATCCTGCGGAGTGCATCGGTCATGGAGGCCGGGGCGGCCTTCACCAGGGACTCCGCCCTGCCGCCGAAATCGTTCTCGTGGTAGTTGCCGATGGGGTGGGCGGTCAGCGACGGCGTGCCGCTCTTGGCGGAATGCTTGGACATCACGACGATCTCGTCGAATCCCAGCCCACCGGCCCTGAGCTCCGCATCGAGGCCCTCGTGGCGTATGTGGATGTCCGGGATCGACACCATGGCATCGTCACCGCGCATCATGCATGGATAACCGGAAACGGGATCGCACTGCTCCCATCCGCCCATGTCCAAGAGGCAGCGCCTCATGTTCACCGACGGGATATCGGGCTCGCTGCACACCAACAGCCTCTTCATGTCCCGGGCGAAAGCTTGCAACGATTTAGATTCTACCAGTCATAAAACGTAGAAAGATGGGCGAACCTTATCTATGAGGGCGATGAGAGGGGTGCATGGATGGACTGACGACTCGCCAGAGCATGCTACTGTATCTCAGGAGCTACACCGGGATCCGCGACTACTGGGGAGGGGAGGCGCCCTTCGCCATAACCCAGGACGGCATAGCCGGGGCCATGGGGATAACCAGGGGGCACGCCTGCCTGCTTCTGGGCAGGATGGCATCCTCCGGCCTGGTATACTCGGAGGTATCCCATATCGCGGATCATAGGAAGAAGCGCCTCGTATACCGCCTCACGCCCGCAGGCACGGAAGAGGCCGACACCCTCATGAAGATCGTATATCCCAGGGGGCGCAGGGACCTGGGCACGATGCTGCGCAACGGCCTGGACGGCTGCAGCTCCGCCGAATCCCTCACGCAGGAGGATAGGGATGGGATGGGCTGGCTATGCGTGATCCGCCGGGAGGTCCTTTGGAACGAGGTCCCGCCCGACAAACCCAACCTAGCACGCTTCGGTGGCGGCGGGCGCATCGCGCTGAGGGAGGAGACCAAGGGGATGTTCGTCGATTCCGCGACCGAGGAGGAGCTCAAACACTGGCATTCCGAAGCCGCCGATTGGTTCTCCCGCTACCATCCCGACGACCCGGAGAGGCTGGAGCATCTGGCACTCGCAGGCCTGACGACCGAGTGCAGGCTCAAAGTCTAGTCCGTCCGCGGGGAGCTGCTTGATGCCCCCGACGAGAGATGGCTGTCCTCCCTCTGCAGGGTGGTGGCCGTGATGGACGACCCGTTGATCAGGGAGGTGGCGGCCAGGACCGCGCTGTCCATGAGGAACACCCTGCTGGCGAGGGAGCTCATAGAACACCCCGGCAAGCTTCCGGACGACACCGCGCTGGAGATAAAATCGGAGATACTGCTGATTGAGGGGGATGAAGTCGGGGCGCTCCGCGATGCTGTGGACGGCTACACGGGCGACCCGTTCAGCGCCCTGTCCATATCCAGGGCCTACATCGGCACGGGGAAGCCGGGATGCGCCAAGCCCTTCCTCCTGAAGGCGAGGGCCGCCATGGTGGACAGCGGCTGCCTCTACGGCCTCGACGAGGCATACAGGCTGGAAGCGGTGGTGATGATGCACGAGGACCGCTACCCCGAAGCCGTGGAGAGGCTCAGATTGGCCAGCGAGTTCGCGCTGGACGAGCGCAGGCGCTCGATAATATCCGGAATGGCCGACAGCCTGGACAGGGCGGTATCGGAGCACAGGGTTGGACCTGAGGTTATCCAGGTCGGAGATGTAGAGATCCCTGATGTCCTTTATGTCCCATTTGAGCATAGCCAGCCTCTCGAATCCGAATCCCCAGGCGAGGACAGGGTACTTCACCCCGAAGGGGGCCATGACCTCGGGCCTGAATATGCCGGCGCCGCCGAGCTCCATCCACTTCCCGTGGAAGAATACCTCCAGCTCCAGCGAGGGCTCGGTGTACGGGAAGTAGGCGGGGCGTATGCGGATCTGGTCGAATCCCATCCTGGCGTAGAACTCCCTGATGATGGACACCAGCATGTCGAAGTCGGCGTGCTCGTCTATGACTATCCCCTCGATCTGGGTGAACTCCGGCAGGTGGGTGGAGTCTATGGACTCCTTCCTGAAGATCCTGGAGATGGAGAACGCCTTCACCGGCGCATCCGGGTGCTCGGCGATGTACTTGATGGAGCTGACGGTGCTGTGGGTCCTCAGGAGCGCGGCCTCCGCCCTCTCCCTGG
>CAMMYR010000198.1 GCA_946528255.1 uncultured Methanomicrobiales archaeon
GACGGATACGCATTTGGAAGGGGAGCCGAAGGACCATTCGGTGGCGCCGTCGAACTCCCTGTGCCAGGTCTGCCCGTCGTTGGCGCTGTCGGGGAGGGTCGGGGTCTTATCCACCACCGCCCCCGAGGGATCCTTCAGGGTGAGTATCTCCCCGCGCTTGAGGATGCCCGACGGGCCGTTGACCATCACGAACGACGGTTTCATCTCGATCAGCTCCCCGGGGGAGATGGATCCCGAGAGCTCCATGACCTTGGTCCTCTTGTTGGAGGATGCTATCAGCTGGTATCCGTTCAGGTCGATGCTCCTGGGGGAGTTGTTGAACAGCTCCACCCATTCGCCCCCGCGGTCCTCCCCCTCAGGGTTCACCTCCACCTCGTTGATCACCAGCCCCGGCTGCGTCGGGTCCTGGTACTTCAGGTTCACCCCCGCATTTATCGATGCCAGAAGACCCAGCGCGGGGAGCGGTATGTTGGACAGGGCATCGCCTATGCCCGGGATGGAGCTGACGGCGACCCCCAGCTGGTTGTACTGGTCCAGGTCCGGGATTGTTACATCGATGTCCGCATCGCCGACCGCGGCGTTCACGCTCAGCAGGTGCTTGCTGGACCTCATCAGCGGGTCTATCTTCGCCGCCACCTTCCAGTCGTCTCCAGACAGGCCGCACTTCCCGGTGACCACCACGTCCTTGTCGGTGATGTCCCCGTTGCACCTGAGGGTGATCCCGGCGTAGGCCTCCATACCCAGAAGGGGGCCGCTGAGGGTGGCGGTGATCAGGGTGCGGTTCCCGTTGATCATGGATACGCCGTCGAATTCCAATTCCAATACGAACGGCCCGAAATCCACCGCCACGGTCTGCTCCTCCAGGCCGAGGGAGTAGAACACGGATATACCCAGATCCTCCAATATGCCCACCGCCTGCTCGGCTATCCATCCCTCCAGCGCCTTCATGGGGCGGTTCATGGCCTCCAGAAGAGGGGACAGGGCATCGTTGATGTACATGCAGGCGTCGGCCACCAGATCCGAGATGGCCTCGGAGCATTCGGTGAGGATGCGCATGACCTCCGCCAGTGGGCCGGCGAGGCGCTCCCCGATGGCGATCAGGATGGGCACCATATCATCCACGACGGTCTTGCTGGCTCTGTAGTCCACACCGGCCAGCGGCCAGCCGCTGGACACCGGTATCAGGATATCCACTGAGCATCTGGATGTGCACTCCATGCGGGAGGAGGCCTCCCCCATGGCGGCGGACAATCCGCCGTACCCCTCCAGGGTGTAGGAGAGCGGATCCTCCAGCTTCACGGAGAACGATGCGGTGTACGGCGCCATCCCGGTCCAATCGAATCCGGTGCAGTGGATGCACGTGTCCTCGGCTATGACCGGAGGGAGGGCGACGGGGTCCGATGCCAAGGACACGGAAAGCTTCTCCACCCTGCGGTTGCCGGCATCGTCCGTCATGGCGAAGGAACCCGATCCCGGGACCTCCACCGCCCCTCCGCCGGCCATGTAGGCGTTGGAGCACATCTCCTCCACCATCCCCGTCAGGTGGTCCTCGGCGGTGCAAAGGATATCGGCGATGGCCAATCCGTCTGAGCAGATCAGGGCTATCGCCCTCTTCAGGAAGCCCGGCTGTCCGCCGGGTACGTTCAGCATCGCCTCGTAGATGGCGATCTGGCGGTACACGTCCTCCCTGTGCCTGTCTAGCAGGTCGCGGACGGCATCCGAGGACAGCAGGGCATCGGGATCCTCGGCACCCATCGTTTCCAGTGCAGATCTGATGATGTCCAGCACCTCCCCGGAGCGGACGATGGAATCTGCATTGGAAATCACAGCCTCCGTGACGGAGCCGTAGAACGGGTCGGCTATCCGGGCATCGGCCAGACGGTCCGTTATGAGGGCCGCCACCCTGCGCTCGGATCCGGAAACCGCCGTTTCCACTGCAATCCTGAGGGAATCGGTGAATCCCTTGCCGTCGTGAGGGTCGAGATCCAAGGGGATCCGGCTCAGTCCCTTGGATTTCCCCAGGTCCAGCGCGGCCATCTTCAGCACCTCCCTTATCGAGTCCGTCATATCCGGGAAGGACCCGTCGGGGGTGCCCAGGGTCCTGATCCATTTCTGCTTGAACAGATCGATATCCGGGAGCTCCACGTCGACGGAGTACCCTCCCACGTCGATCGTCTCGCGCATGCCGCCAAGGTACCTGTATTGGGATTCCACGTATCCGTTATTCTCCATGACCTCGGAGATGTACGAGCCGGTATCGTGGCTCCTCCCCTTGAGGAAATCGGCCAGAGCCACGAAGGCGGCGTTGCGGATGAATATCTGGGTCTCGAAATACTCGGATATCTGCTCCCCGCAGAGGTAGTCGTAGAGCCCCAGGGTTATGCCGTCAACGTTGGCGAGCATGGCCTGGGAATACGCCTGTGCCAGATCTATGAACGAATCGCCGTTGGAGGATACGAGGGCATCCGCCAGATCCGCCTCTCCGGGGCCTCTCCCGTCCGCGGGGCAGCGGAAGCACATCGATGCGATGGCCTCCATGGAGTTCCTGTAGCTGTCCAGCACATCCGCGCTGGTGAGGATGGACATGGTCCCCTTCTCCCCGG
>CAMMYR010000199.1 GCA_946528255.1 uncultured Methanomicrobiales archaeon
TCTTCACCGAGACCTTCCTCCAGCACAGCAAGGGGAAGAAGATATTCACCCACGTCTACTACGATCCCAACAAGTCCGTGGAGGACCTCTCCACGTTCATCTCGCTGATCAACCTGTGCAGGTACGAGGTGGAGATGGACAGGATGAGGGAGGACCACCAGGCCCTCTACGACAGATATCTGATTATCAAGGAGGACGAGAGGGGCGACCGCACGGTGGAGCTGAACAGCGAGGCCATCATGCACCACAACAAGTACCTGGGCTACACGGTCCTGATGTCCAACAACGTCCGCAACGCCGCCACCGCTATCACCCCGTTCCTCCAGAAGGGGGCCATCGCCAGGAGATTCCAGGCCCTAAGGAACGAGTACGACAACACCACCCTCAACCTCTTCACCGAGAGCAACTACCTGGGGAGGATCTTCCTGCAGTTCCTGACGCTGACCCTGAGGATGGAGGTGGAGAACAAGATGGACGCCAGGAAGCTGAACAGGAGCATGACGTACAAGGAGATGGTCCGCGAGCTGGACAACATCAAGACTGTCTCTCTCCCGGGGGTGAAGAAGCCGCAGGACACCTACATCACCGATACGCAGGCGAGGATACTGGAGGTCTTCGGCGTGCCCTACGGGGAGCGATGCCCCCATCCATCGGTACGCGCGTTAACATTAATAGGCGCATGATGCATCCAGCCGCCAGAGGTAAGCAAATGTCAGATCTGTTCGCCGAAGGCGGGAAGCAGCTCCTCCTGGGCAACGAGGCCATCGTAAGGGGCCTCATCGAGTCCGGAGCCGATTTCGCCTCAACCTATCCAGGCACGCCGTCATCAGAGATCGGGAACATACTCGAGTCTATATCGGACAAGGCGGGGATGTACTTCGAGTTCTCCGTCAACGAGAAGGTGGCCCTGGAAGTCTCCGCAGCTGCGGCATCGGCCGGGCTGCGTTCATTCACATTCATGAAGCACGTCGGCCTGAACGTGGCCGCGGACCCCATGATGACCCTGGCTTACGCCGGCGTCACCGGGGGGATGCTCATACTGTCGGCGGACGATCCATCCGCGCACAGCTCCCAGAACGAGCAGGACAACAGGTACTATTCCACCCTGGCCCTGATCCCCATGATCGAGCCGTCCACCCCGCAGGAGGCCATGAGCATGGTCTCGGAGGCGTTCAGGATATCCGAGGGGCTCCAGCTCCCTCTGCTCTACAGGACCACCACCAGGGTCAACCACGCCCGCGGCGTGGTGGAGTTCGGGAAGGCCGGGACGCCTAAGAAGGTCGGCCATTTCGACAGGGATGTGGTCAGGTTCGTCAACATCCCCGCCCACGCCAGGGTCAACAGGAACAGGCTCCTGGAGCAGTACAGGAAGGCCCAGGAGATGTCCGAGGCATCCCCTCTCAACTTCGTGGAGGGCCAGGGGGACATCGGCATAATCACATCCGGAGTCTCGTACACCTACGTCAAGGAGTTCGTCTCCGGGGCTTCCATCCTCAAGCTCGGGTTCACCAACCCGCTGCCGGAGAGGAAGATCGCGGATTTCATCAAGGGCAAGAAGTGCATCATAGTGGTCGAGGAGCTGGAGCCCTTCCTGGAGGACCAGGTCCTCAGGATATGCGCCCAGAACGGCCTCTCCGTCCCGATATACGGCAAGCGCTCAGGGCACCTGCCCAGGGCATGGGAGTTCTCTCCGGATACCCTTTCCGGCATCAGGGAGATCGTCATGGTCTCCGATCTGAAGGCTCCCCTTCCGAAGACCGATGTGAAGCTGCCCAGCAGGCCTCCGACTCTCTGCGCCGGATGCCCCCACAGGGGACTTTTCGCCGCGGCCAAGAAGGCCAGCGCCGGCAAGGATGTCATCTTCTGCTCCGACATCGGGTGCTACACCCTGGGAGTCCAGCCCCCGTTCAACACCGCCGATTTCATCATCTGCATGGGCGGAGGAGCGGGAGCCGCGGGAGGATTCGACGCTTCCACCGACCAGAAGGCCATCGCCTTCATGGGAGACTCCACATTCTTCCACTCGGGCATCACCCCGCTGGTCAACGCCCTGTTCAACAACCACAAGATCGTCCAGGTCATCCTGGACAACAGGACCACGGCCATGACCGGCCACCAGCCCAACCCCGGCACCGGCAGGGACTTCGGAGGCATCTCCACGGAAGCCCTGGACATAGAGCAGCTGGTCAAGGGCGTCGGGGCGAAGTTCGTCAGGACGGTCAACCCGTACAACGTCAGGGAGGCCATCCAGGTCATGAAGGATGCCCTGGAGTACGACGGGGTGGCGGTTGTCATCTCAAAGTGCCCCTGCCCCCTGGAGCTCAAGAAGCGCAAGGCGCTGGTTCCCAGGATGTGCGAGGTGGACAAGGACAAATGCATCAGATGCCACTTGTGCCTGAAGACCATCGCGTGCCCCGCCCTCATCAAGGGCGCGGACAACAGCGTCTCCACCGATCCGACCCAATGCATCGGATGCGGCATGTGCGCGGACGTATGCCCCAAGAAGGCCATAGGGGTGAGACAGTGAAGTACACGGTCCAGATAGTCGGAGTCGGAGGGCAGGGGGTCCTCCTGGCTTCCATGGTGCTCGGCAACGCCG
>CAMMYR010000200.1 GCA_946528255.1 uncultured Methanomicrobiales archaeon
CGTACAGATCCACCACATCTATGCTCGAGAACAGCTTCCTGTAGTATCTGGTCTTATCCGCCACCTTCCCGTATCCGCACCACTCCATAATATCGTCCAGATTCTCCACGTTCAGGACCGGGATGATGCGATCCTTGAACGGGCTGTTCCTGAATGCGTTTCCGGAGAGGTAGCTCTTCCAGTGTCTATCCGTGGATTCCCTATCGAGTATCGGTATGATCGTGAGGTCCTTCATCTTCACGGAAGCACCGGCGCAGTAATCCATGGATGGATATCTGCTGTGGAGAGACTTTTCCGATACGAAGGGAGACCCCTCCAAAAGTCCTCCTATCTGTTCCAGCCTGATGGCGCCCCCTCCGTTGCGGTAAACTTCCACCTGGGATCTCATTCTGGATGCGATGTTCCTCGCCATTATCTCCTCGGACTCCCCGTGCGCGATGACCAGGGTGGAGCAGGTCATGCTCCGCCTCCGACGCGGTCCGCGAACCTGCGCCCGATGTCCTCCAGATCGGAATACCCTGTGATCGGGATCCCTCCGAACTCTCCTTTCAGATAGCGCCTGGTGTTGTTGTTCATCTTCTGCGTTCTCGCTATCGAATGGATGCTTTTCACGGTCCTACGGCCTTCGGCATCCATATCGATGATGAAGGATCCGCGGGGATTCGATTCCTGCAGGAGGAGGGTGTTATGGGTGGTGGCGATGAATTGCCCCTTCATGGATGCGCCCATGGCCCTGAACACTTCGGCCATCAGCAGATCGTGGA
This sequence comes from uncultured Methanomicrobiales archaeon, assembly GCA_946528255.1. The sequence goes on from CAMMYR010000200.1 coordinate 765, forward strand.
TGCCGGAATCCATCTCGTCGATGATGACCACCCCTCCGCCGACGCATCTCATTATGTGGATGAACTCGCCCACGAGCCTCTTGGTCCCCGACGACTCCTCGGAGAACGGGATGTTCACGGTCCTCCCTTCTATCCTCTTTTCGAACGATAGCTCGTAACTGATGGAGTTGCCGCTGTAGCTCTTCATATACGACACCCCCTCGATATCGCTGTATAGGCTGCAGAAGAAATCATCCAATGCCTCTGCAGCGGCGTCGAGGGACGGCTCCAGCTCCCTGGGCGAGGTCCCCTTTCCCAGGTTATCCAGGGGATCCGGGGATTGGGATCCGCGATTGGGCAGGTGGATGTCCAGATCCTCAACGTACCTCAGGAAGCGGAGGATGCCCCCATCCACCGTATCCTCCAAGAATGATTCGTTGAAACTGGAGAATTTCGACTCGATGATCGCCAGGAGGGTGTTCACGCCCCACAGTTTGGCGATATCCCATGAGATATCCTCCGCGAATTCCTTCGAGAACGCATTGGATATGTTCTTCTCGCCGTTCTCTATGGCGAACAGTACCGCCTTGCGGCCGTTCATCGCGTATATGAGCTTCTCCTTCTCTAAGAGACCGGATTCGGAGATGGATATCTCGTACACGGCATCCTTGTTGTCGATGGTGAACGTGTATTCCAGGGACATCGGACCGGAGCGGCCTCTGGCGCGGAGCGCTGCATGCATGCCCCTCAGTGTTTCCGGGAACCACGGATCCCCCGTCTGCCCGTACCCACCCGCTGAACGATCCGCTTCCAGAGTATGCAATGTGGACCTGAGGAATGCCAGCGCAAGGACCATGTTGGTCTTGCCGGAGCCGTTCTCGCCGTAGATCAGGGCGCATCTCTCAGGCTTGCCACGGGGCCCCGAAAGATCGAGGGTGATATCATCGAAGCACTTGAAGTTCTTCAGGCGCATTCTTTTCAGCATAGATATCATAATGTAGTTTCGATATAAAATTATTCTGAATTATTGTATTTATAGGCAATATCACTATATTTATTTTTAATATTGATATAAAATATTTCAATAATTACTCAATCATCAGACTCTCAGAATAAGTACGGGGGAGCAGGAGTTGCCTCACCATGCCACCAAACCCGCGTCCTATCATCACGGGCGGTCAACCACGGTCGCAACCATATGTTTTTATGAATAACCTTAATACGCGCACGTATAACAGTCACCGAAGGGTAGAACGATGGCAATCGATTACGGCGAGATAGAGAGGAAATGGCAGTCCAGATGGATCGAGGAGGGCCTGAACAGGGCCGACAGGGACGACAGCAAGCCGAAGTTCATGGCGATCTTCGCTTACCCCGGGGTCACCGGGTACCTGCATGTCGGACACCTCCGCGGATACACCTACGTGGATGCCATCGGCCGCTACAAGCGCATGACCGGGTACAACGTCATGTTCCCCGTCGGAACCCACGCAACAGGCAACGGCGGCATCAGCCTGGCCAAGAAGATCGCCAACGGCGACGAGAAGACCATCGACTACCTGATCAGGAACGGATGCCCCGAGGAGAAGGTGAAGGAGCTGGGCGAGCCCATGTCCGTCATCGAGTTCTTCAACGATGTCTACCAGAACGAATACTGGAGGAGATTCGGTTTCCTGGCCGACTGGAGGAGATTCACCTGCACGCTCTACCCCGACTACGGGAAGTTCATCCAGTGGCAGTTCCGCAAGCTGAAGGAGGCCGGGCTGCTCATCCAGAAGCCGTATTATGCATCCGTCTGCCCCAACTGCGGGCCCGTGGCCGTCGATGCCTCGGAGACAGAC
>CAMMYR010000201.1 GCA_946528255.1 uncultured Methanomicrobiales archaeon
GGACGATCAGCTTCATCCCGCCGTCTGTGGTCTTCATGAAGGATCCGTCGTCGGAGAAGGTGTTGAACTTCGATCCCCTGAGGGCCACGGCCTCGATGTCCTTGCCGGTCCTCTGATCGGAGGCGTTCATCTCCACGATGCCCCAACCCATCTCCCTAGCCAGCGCCTCCGCGGAAGTGGTCTTGCCGATACCGGGGGAGCCCATGAGCACCACGGCGCGCATCTCGGGGATGCCGTGCTGCCACGACTTGGCCCAGGCCCTCAGGCTGCTGACGGCCGTGGGGTTACCTAGAACGCCGTCCAGGTTCTGGGGCCTGTACTTCTCGGTCCAATCCATCGCTGCCCCCTCGGGGTGTATATGAACCGGTAGAGGTCGAACAGCTGATACGCGAATATCCCCACCCTCAGGAACAATATTGCCATCGAAGGGGCGGAGGACCATCCGGGGTAGATCCACCAGAGGATGCCCGACATGATCAGGAACATCCCCCCGCGGGCGTACTGCTTCATGAGGAGATGCCCGAGGCCGAATATGTTGAAGAACCCGGGGATCAGCGCCAGGAGAACGGCAGGCATGGCCAGCTTGTTCATCTCCATCGGGACCGGCCTGGGTATAGGCGTGTGGCATTCGGGGCAGAATGATTCGCCGGGCGCTATCGGGTGGCCGCATTTGTGGCAGTACCTGTCTGCGGTCCCATCGGCGTCGAAGGCGTACGCCTTCTCCTTCAGAGCGCCGCAGTAATAGCAGAAATCCGAATCTTCTGGGATCTCCTTTCCGCATTGGGAGCAAACGTACCTCATTCGACCACCGAACCCGCAACATGCATGCGATATATGCCGTCATCGCACACGACCTTAATATCTTCGCCATATAGCTCGGAGACGGTGGAATCGTCCAGGAGCTCCTCTTTGGGGCCATCCCTGAAGATCCGGCCCTCCTTCATCATCACTATGCGGTCCACGCCCTTCGGTATGTCGGTGAGGTCATGGGTCACCAGCATTATGCTGACCCCGGCGGAGACGAGGATGTCGAACATGGCCCTGAAGCGGCTCTTCATGACTATGTCCAGGCCGGTCATGGGCTCGTCCAGGACGAGCATGTCGGGCTCGGTCACCAGGGCCCTGGCGATGAGCGCCCTGCGCATCTCGCCCAGGGATAGGGTCTCCACGGTAGCGTCGAGCATATCCTCCATGCCCATGGTCGCGGCCGCGGATGAGACGGCGGACCTCATCCTCGGGGAGATGTTGCGGTCCCTGAAGACGTCGGTGCTGTTGAAGAAACCGGAGCATATGACCTCGAATACCGTGGTCTCCGGTCCGAAACTGTCCTGCAGGTCCATGGATACGACGCCCATGCGGGACCTGAGATCGAACAGGTTCCACCTTTCCATGCCGAATATGCGCATGGTGGCAGGCGAATCCTCGTCGTAATACGGATGGATATCCCCGCGGAAGAGCTTGATGAGCGTGGTCTTCCCGGAGCCGTTGGGGCCGATCACGGCGATGTTCTGGCCCCTGGGGACGGTAAGGTCCACCGAGTCCAAGATGAGCTTCCCGCCGCGCACGACGGAAACGTTGCCCAGCTCCAACGCGTTCTCCATGCCCGCCACTACATCATCCCCCTACTTAATGCATGGCTGCGCGCAATATATGGTCGCGGAGCCTGATCAGGTCCCCGGCGATGACCGTGCCCTCGTCGGTCAGCCTGTACCTGCGGTCCTCCTTCGCCATAGCTATTATCCCGGCATCCTCCAGCATATCGATCTTTATGGCCATGCTGGCGTTTGCCGACACGGCCCTGTAGATCTCCGTCTTCAGCATCGACCCGCGCTGGTTCAGGGCCAGCACTATGGCCATTGTATTCCTCTCCTCGAGCATCTCGAGGCCTGTACGGTACTTTCCCATGATGGTCCGAACGCGAGGTAGCATTTATCCCCGCGCTGAGCGGACGTCAATCGCAGGGGCTCGATGATACTCCCTTCTCCGCCCGGTTGAACACCAGTATCCCGATGGCCATGGCGGCTATGGACAGCGGCAATGCCACCACCAGCGGATCCATGGAGGATACCAGGGAATCCGGGAACAGCACGGCGTTGCCGGTGATCATCTTGCAGATAGGCAGGAACACGGATGTGCCCGCGTTGATGAACAGGGCCAGGAACATGTAGGATAGCGTCCCGATGCCTATGCTCCAGAAGGCGGCCTTCCGGCAGGGGTTCTTCGAGTATATCCCGTGGAAGTACGCGGGCAGCAGCGCTGCGGCCGTCAACCCCATGAACACGGACGTCGCCTTGGCGATGATGTCCTTTGGCATCAGGTAGCAGTATACCACGACCATCACGAGGATGACCACTATGAATATCCTGTTGACCCTGACGTTCTGGGAGTCCCCCTTGAGGGCCCCTTTCTTGTTCTGCCACAAGGTGAACAGGTCGTATCCGGCGGCCCCGCCGATGGTGTGCATCAGGGCGCTGATGGTGGATATCGCCGCGCAGACGAGCGACAGCAGGAACAGGGAGATGAACACATCGCCCAGGGTGACGTCGTGGACAACCTCCAGGATGTACTGGGGG
>CAMMYR010000202.1 GCA_946528255.1 uncultured Methanomicrobiales archaeon
CTTCACGCTCCCGAAGAACTCCTTGAACCTCTCGGCCAGGATGGCGCAGTCCTCATCGCTGTGCGCAAGGGACACAAAGTCCACCTCCAATGCGGACGGCGGGAGGTAGACGCCGCGGTCGAGCATGAACCTGAACAGCTTATCGAACATCTGGCGGTCGGCGGCCATGGCCTGGGTGCCGTTGGTCGCTTCATCGATTCCGAAGAATATGGAGAACATGGATGCTATGCTGTTCACGCATCCCTTTACCTTCGCATCCTCCATGGACTCCCTTATGGAATCCACCAGCGCGGAGGTCCTCCTCTCCACCTTATCGTAATTGCCGTTGGAGCACATCAGGTCGATCTGGGCCAGCCCCGCGGCTGCTGAGACGGGATTGCCGGCGAACGTGCCGGCCACGTATACTCCGCCCTGGGGCGCGACGTTCTCCATGATGTCCCTGCGGCCCATGAACGCTCCGCCGGCGAATCCGCCGCCGATGATCTTTGCCATGGTGGTCATATCCGGGGTCACTCCGAAGCGCTTCTGCGCCCCGCCGGAGGACACCCTGAACCCGGTGATGACCTCGTCGAATATCAGGATGGCATCGTGCTCCCTGGTGACCTTCCTCAGGTCCTCCAGGAACCCCTTCTTCGGGGTCACTACACCCACGTTGCCCATGACGGGCTCCATTATCACGCAGGCGATGTCCTGCTTGTCCATGATGTCGGAGAACGACTGGATGTCGTTGTACTCCGCGGTGAAGGTGTGCTTGGCGACGTCCGCCAGAACGCCTTTGGATGAGGGCGTCCCGCCGGAGCTCCCGGAGCCGGCGTTCACCAGCGCGGCATCGTGGGCCCCGTGGAATCCGCCTCTGATCTTGATTATGTCGTCCCTTCCCGTGACACCCCTGGCCACGCGGATCGCGTGCATTGTGGCCTCGGTGCCGGAGCATCCCAGCCTGACCATCTCCGCGGAGGGGACCTCCTCGGTTATCCTCTTGATGAGTGCAAGCTCCGGCTCGGACGGAGCCCCGTACACGGTGCCCTTGGCCATCTGCGCCCTTGCCGCGTCCATGACCCTGCCGCAGGCGTGGCCGGTTATGAGCGGCCCGTACGCCATGCACAGGTCGATGTACTCCTTCCCGTCGGCGTCCTTTATCCTGGATCCCTTCCCCTCGGAGATGAACAGGGGGTTGGGGGCGAACGCCCTCACCGGGCTGGACACGCCTCCGGGAGTCAGCTTCTTCGATTCACCGTAGAGCTCTGCGGACCTGTCCATGGTCTCACAGCATCCTCGCCGCTTCCTCGGCATAGTATGTGATTATCATATCCGCCCCGGCCCTCTTGATCCCGAGCAGCGATTCCATCATGATCCTGTCCTCGTCGATCCATCCGTTCTTGGCCGCCGCCTTGATCATGGCGTATTCCCCGGACACCTGGTATGCCGCGAGGGGAAGGTCGAACCTGTCCCTGGCCTCCCTGATGATATCCAGGTACGGCCCGGCGGGCTTGACCATTATCATATCGGCGCCTTCGGCCACATCGAGGTCGATCTCCCTCATGGCCTCCCTGCGGTTCCCGCACTGCATCTGGTATCCGGCGCGGTTGCCCTTCCCGGGTGCGGAGTTGGCCACGTCCCTGAAGGGCCCGTAGTATGCGCTGTAGAACTTGGCGCTGTACGCCATGATGGGGACGTTCTTATGGCCGGCATCGTCCAGCGCGCGCCTGATGGCGGCGATCTGGCCGTCCATCATCCCGCTGGGAGCGATTATATCCGCTCCTGCATCCGCCTGGGATACCGCGGTCTTCCCGTAGAGCTCGATGGTCTCGTCGTTGATGACGCACCCGTCCTCGTCCAGGACCCCGCAGTGCCCGTGGTCGGTGTACTCGCATAAGCATAAATCTGCTATCACCAGCAGGTCGGACTTCTCCTTGAGCCCGGAGATGGCCTTCTGGACCACGCCGTCCTTGGCGTACGCCCCCGAACCTACTGCATCCTTCTTCTTCGGGACCCCGAAGACCAGCACCGAGCCCACGCCGCTCCCCTGGATGTCGGATGCGATCTTCTCGTATCCCGACAGCGGGAACGTCTTCACGCCCGGCATGGAATCGGTGGTCTTGATCTTCTTAATGTTCTGGTCGAAGAATATCGGCAGGATGAAATCCGACGGGTGCAGCCGGGTCTCGGCCACCAGCTCCCTCATCCTCTCGCTCTGCCTCAGTCTCCTCATGCGCATCTCTGGGTACATCATTCCGAATCCCTCACTCCGAATACGTTTGCCACGGCCTCGCAGCTGGCCAGGTCCCCTTCCCTGGAGGCCTTCCTCAGGTTGCTGTATACGTCCGCGGTTATCTTGTTGATTATCGCTCTGGAAAGATCGTTCAGCAGCTCCTCCGTATCGGCGCCGCTGCGGGAGATGGCCGTCTCCAGCTCCCTCTCCCTTATGTCCGCGAGCTTGATCCCTATGAGGCGGATTATCTCGTTGGCCGCCTCCTCCTTGCGCTCCCTGTCGAGCTTCTGGAGCTCCTGGGAGATTATCTTCTCCGCGGAGCTGATCTCCTTGGTACTCAGCTCCACGTTGCGCTTGGCT
>CAMMYR010000203.1 GCA_946528255.1 uncultured Methanomicrobiales archaeon
TTCCAACGATTCCCCCCAGTCTTATACGGGGAAGGAGCCGGCGGCCAGGAGGGCCGCCAGGAACTCGTACGATCCGTTCCTGCAGGTATCCGACAGGATACGCCAGCTGACCGAGATCGGCCACAAGACCGACAAGATAGACCTGATAATAATGGGGGGCACATTCACCTCCCGCGAACCGGAGTACCAGGAATGGTTCGTCCGCAGGTGCTTCGACGCCATGAACGGCTCCGAATCCGAGACGCTGGAGCAGGCCCATAGGATGAACGAGACCGCGGAGCACAGGTGCGTGGGCCTCACCGTGGAGACCCGCCCGGATGTGTTCGATTCGGAGCAGATGGACAGGGCCATGGCCCTGGGCGCCACCAGGGTGGAGCTGGGCGTCCAGATACTTGACGACGATATCCTCGCCGGCGTGGACAGGGGCCACGGCGTGGAAGCCGTCAGGAGGTGCACCCGGGAGTGCAGGGAGCGCGGATTGAAGGTTTGCTACCACATCATGCCGGGCCTCCCCGGCTCCGACCCGGGGAAGGACATGGAATGCTTCCGCCGGGTCTTCGACGACCCGGATTTCAGGCCGGACATGCTGAAGTTCTACACCACGCTGGTGATCGAGGGCACCAAGGTCCACGAATGGTGGTCCAAGGGGGAGTACGAGCCCTACGATGTGGATACCGCCGTGGACCTCCTGTGCAGGATGAAATCCACCGTCCCGGAGTATGTTCGCATCCAGAGGATCCAGAGGGACATCCCGGTGCCCCAGATAGCCGCGGGCATCATGAGGAGCAACCTCAGACAGCTGGTCGACGACGAGATGTCCCGCAGGGGGCTCTCCTGCAGGTGCATCAGATGCAGGGAGGTGGGCCATACCGGAATCGCCCTGGAGAATCCGGATAAGGTGGAGCTCAGGACGGTATCCTACGGATGCTGCGGCGGCATGGAGCATTTCATCTCGTACGTCTACGATGATTCCCTGATAGGTTACGCCAGGCTCAGGCTGGACGGCAACGATATGGCCACCATAAGGGAGCTGAAGGTCTTCGGCGCCATGGCGGCGATCGGCGAGGACGGGGAGGATTGGCAGCACCGCGGGTTCGGGAGGTCGCTGGTCGCGGAGGCCGAGAGGATGGCCAGGGAGGCCGGGAAAGCGGGGATCAGGGTCACCAGCGGCGTCGGCGTCAGGGGATACTACAGGTCCCTGGGGTTCTCCGAGGACCTGCCGTACATGGCGAAGAGGTTCCGATGGAATTCCGAGTTGATGCGGTGGTGAGCGATCGGCAGACACGGACCGCTTCCATCCTTACTCTGCGGGCGAAATTATCATCTTTCAGACAGGATTCGTTAACGATATCTACAGGTCTCCCCAGAGCTTCTTCGAGCCCGTCAGCGAACCTGCAGTAGTCGTGATAGCCGTAATGCTCGTTCACGGTTATCAGGAAGTCGTAGTCGCTGTCCCTGCGGTAATCCCCGGTGGCCCTGGAACCGAAAAGATGCACGGACGAGATGTTGCATACCTGTGAGAGAGGACCCACTATCGATGCGAGTTCTTCGGGGGTTAGATTCCTTCTGCGCAACAGATTCATGGCGGTTCCTCCAGAATAGTATCTTACTTACGGTATTTAATGGAGCCTGGAAACATCATTGTTGCACGCGGTTGTTCCACATCAGAGACGCCATCCAGCAAGAGGCGCGATCCTAACAAAGAATTATAATATACTCCAACTCCTCCCATACCTTATGACGTTAATCGACAGCAACCTCATGGATATCTGCAATGAGTACCAGGCATTCGATGCCGAGAAGCGCGCGTACCTCGCCGAGAACGCATTCGCGGACATCGAGGTCGCGTACACCGAGATGAACGGAGGGGACCCCGAGGAGGGCCACCGGCGCGCTGCCATGCTGGTCATGCACGCGGCGATGGCCGACGGAAGGCTCGCCAAGGACGAGTACAACCTGCTGGCCCCCATGCTGGAGAGGATGAACGGAGCCCCCGTCCCCTACGACAAGGCGGTCTCCTTGATCGATGTCACCACCTCCGGAGAGGAGGCGGTCAGGCAGGTGCTGTACGCCAGGAAGGAGCTGATGGACTACAAGCCCATCCTCCTCGGCAGCTTCCGCATGCTCCTGCTCTCCGTGTGCGCGATCGACGGAAGGATCGACCTGATCGAGAGGCACTGGCTGTCCAAGGTCATCTGAGCGGGGATCCCCGCCAGGTCCCCTGGGTAACCATTAAATACACCATGGATTTACAGGGGAATGCGCGAGCCGATACGGCACGCGGAATATGGAGAATCATGATCCCCGACCCTGGGAAGCAGGGCGTGAACTCATGAATTCTGACGTTCGATGCTACGAATGTTCCGTTTAGACGGACCATTCGGTTTGTGCTTAGCACAGCCTATGATAATAGCAATCACAGTGGACCGTTTAAGCGGGACAGCGGTGAAACATGGTAAACTGCCAGTTTCAAAGTTCATCAAGAAGACGATAAGTCGAAATGATTCGACTCCGGTTGATCCTGCCGGCGGCCACCGCTATAGGAATTCGATTAAGACATGC
>CAMMYR010000204.1 GCA_946528255.1 uncultured Methanomicrobiales archaeon
GGGGATACCTGAACAGGCGCGAGAAGCCCGCCGAGGCGTTCATCAGGAACCCATTATCCGACGAACCGAAGTACGCCAGGGCCTACCGCACCGGCGACATAGTCCGCTGGCTGCCCGACGGCAGGGTGGAGTTCATCGGCAGGAACGACGGCCAGGTGAAGGTCAGGGGATTCAGGATCGAGCTCACCGAGGTGGAGGGCGTCATACGCAAGTTCCCGGGCATCGAGGATGCCACAGTGGCCGCTTTCGACTCGCCCGCCGGCGGGAAGTACATCGCCGCCTACGTGGTATCCAAGGAGAAGATAGACATCGCCGCATTGCATGCGTTCATAGGCTCGCTGAAGCCCCCGTACATGGTCCCGGCGGTCACCATGCAGATAGACGCCATCCCGCTGAACGTGAACAGCAAGGTGGACCGCAGGAAGCTCCCCAAGCCGGAGTTCGTCTCCAGCGACGACAGGAAGCCGGAGAACGATGTCCAGAAGAGGATATTCGATATCGCGTCCTCTATCCTGGGCACGGAATCCTTCGGCATCGACACCGACCTCTACGCGGTCGGGCTGACATCGATCACGTCCATCCGCCTGAGCGTCATGCTCTCCAAGGAGTTCTCCGTGGACCTCTCGGTATCGGAGTTCAAGGACGACTGCACCGTCAGGGCGCTGGAATCCCTGGTGTCCCACGGCCACGACCATGTGGAGATGGAGAAGCTGGACGAGTACCCCCTGTCCAAGAACCAGGAGGGATTGTTCGTGGACTGCATAGCCAATCCAGGATCCACGATCTACAACATCCCGCTGCTCCTGAAGATCTCCGATTCCATAGATCTGGAAAAGCTCAAATCCGCCATCCTGGCGGCCGTGGATGCGCATCCGCACATCAAGGCCCGCATATCCACCGACAAGGCGGGCAACGCCGTCCAGAGGAGGATGGACGACGACCCCTTCACCGCCGACGAGATAGAGATGGTCGATGCCGACAGCATCGACGACGTCATCGGCGGGCTGGTCAGGCCGTTCGAGGTCATAGGCGGCAGGATGTTCCGCTTCTCGATAATCAGGACCAGGAAGGGGAACTACCTCTTCGCCGACATCCACCACCTGTACATGGACGGCACGTCCATGAACATATTCCTCGGATCCATCACGGACGCGTACCTCGGGAAGAACCTCCGCAGGGAGGAGTTCACCGGATTCGACATGGTCCTGGCCGGGGAGAAGAAGAGGACGCCGGAGGCGCTGGAATCCGACAGGCAGTACTACGATGCACTGCTGGGCGGATGCGAGACCGACATCCTTCCGAGGACCGACCTCTACGAGAAGGGCCGCGGCCTCGGGAGATACAGCTACGACGGGATGGAGGCCGCGGGCATCCAGAGGTACTGCGATGACAACCGCATCACCATGAACGCCTTCATGTGCTCCGCCCTGGGGATAGTCCTGTCCAAGTTCTGCGGGACCGACGAGCCGGTGTTCACCACCGTGTACAGCGGCAGGAACGATTCCCGCGCCGTTGACACCGTGGGGATGCTTGTCAGGACCATGCCGGTGGTCTGCAGGATAACCGGATCCACGTCGGATTACGCGAAATCGGTATCCAAGACGATAATGGAGAACATGTTCCACGACGCCATGTCGTTCCCGGAGATATGCTCCGAATACGGCTTCCGCCCGGACATACTGTTCGTCTACCAGGGCGACATGTTCGCCTTCGACAGCCTCTGCGGCGAGCCGGCCGAATCGGTGCAGCTGGAGAGCGATGTGGTCAAGAGCCCCATCACCTACTCCCTGTGGATCGAGGGCGGCCGCATACACCACGTCTGCGAGTACGACAAAGCGCTATACAGCGAGGCGTTCGTCGGCAGCCTGGTCAGGGCGTACGACATCGCCATGGGGCAGATGCTCGCCCACAACGACCCGAAGGACATGGACCTCTCCGATGAGGAGACATTGGAGACGATCCGCGGATTCAATTCGACGGAGGTCGAACAGGACCTCTCCGTAACGCCCATCTCTAGGATCGAGGGGATCATGGAGATATCCCCCGACAGGCCCGCGGTGGTGTTCCGCGATAAGACGGTCACATACGGCCAGATGGATGCGGTCACCAGCGGAATAGCCGCATTCATACAGTCCAAGGGCATCGGCAGGGAGGATTACGTCTCCGTCCTGGTGCACCGCAACGAGTTCATCGCCGTGGCTACGGTCGGAGTCCTCAGATCGGGCGCCGCCTACCAGCCGCTGGACCCCTCCTATCCGAAGGAGAGGCTGAACTTCATGGTCGGGGATTCCGGCGCCAGGCTGGTCATAGCCGACCGCGACCTCATAGGGCTGATAGACGAGTACAAGGGGGACGTCCTGTTCACCGACGAGATCCCCTCGTTGACAGGGAAGCACACCCATGTGGATGTCGGGCCCGATGATGCGTTCACCATACTGTACACATCCGGGACCACCGGGACCCCCAAGGGATGCATCCTGGAGAACAGGAACGTCATATCCACGGTCAACCACTACACAAGGCACCTCGATGCATCCGG
>CAMMYR010000205.1 GCA_946528255.1 uncultured Methanomicrobiales archaeon
TTCATTTTCAATCGCTCCTTGCCGCTTATAGCGGTGGCTGTGATTGGTCGCACGCATCCTATATTAAAAAGGAAGAGGGGGTTCCGAGAAGCACTAATGAGATTAAATGAGATTATCGGGGCGGAAGGGGACCAGACCGCATTCCGAAACCAGGGCTCCGAGCGAGCTGCGGTCGGCTTTGAACAAGTGGGTGCGGCACCGGCAATCGGAGCATCCGAAGCCCTCGGCGGCGGGTACCATCCCGCACTCCGCGGCCTTGGCCGCGAGCTCACATTCTGGTATAGGATCGGGATATGATTCGTAGGCTTCGGAAGAATCGCATATCGTCGTCAGGCGGTCGATGTGCCAGCGTATGGCCTTGTCCTTCCTCAGATGCCTCGACAGGCGCTGGTCCAGACCGCCCATGGCGCTGCCCACGTATACGTACAGTCCGGGATCGAAATGCAGAACCCCCAGGGCCCCGACCTCCGCATCGGATGGGGACCCCAGGGTAAGGGCGAGCACGTACGTGCCCTTGCGGATCATCTCTTCCCGTCCTCGTCCTCGACCTGCGAGCGGGTTTTGATCCTGATGATCACGCTGCTGCTGTCGATCTTCGAGGGGGATATGTAAGCGACCTCGCCCAGCTTCCTGCCGTAGACGAGGACGTTCTCCAGATACTCCCTGTGCTCGGCATAGGGGATCTTGAGCCTCAAACCGTCCAGGTGGAGCACTATGGGCGCCGGCCTGAGGCACATGTCGATGGGTTCGTAGTTCTCGAGGATCTGCTTGACCTCCGCAGGGTGCACGAAGAGGGGATCCTCCTCCAGGGACCTCTTCTTGTCCCTGAGCACCTCGTCGACGGTGTCGGCGACCTCCTCCAGCTTCTCCCTCTCGGGAGGCAGCCTCATCCTGGAGGCCTTCCTGCCGATGCCGTCGATGATGGCCTCGCAGGCATCGTCCACGCCCTCGGGCCTGGGCCCGCAGACCAGCACGGTCGGGACGTGGATCTCCCTCATGAGGTCGGCCTTCTTCTCCACGCAGGGCTTGAAGTTGCCCAGCATGAAGACGGCGGCATCGTACTCGTCGATGATGTCCTTCTCGACCTTGGAGATCTGGGAGGTGAGCTTTCCCCTCCCGCGGGCCAGACCCATGACGACGGTGATGGCGCCGTATCTCCTCAGCTCCTCCGCGATATCGCAGATGGGATGGGGCATATGGTGCCTCCCGAGGGTGGGCCCCACGACGGCGATCTCGGTCCCGGCCAGCGGGACCTCCTTGACCACTCCGCCGATATCGGTGCAGACCTTGGATATGGATTCCTTGTCCTCTCCCGGGATCGACATGATCACCGTGAGCATCTGGGAGCTGCGGTTCTTCTGGAGCACCACTCCCCCGACGTCCTCGATGGCCTCGAAGAGCTCCTCGGAGCGGTAGACTCCTCCGTCGTACATCATGACCTCGAACATCGTGCAGCACCTCCCATGGATTTGTGGATCTTCCTGCCCTCCTCCATCATCTCCGGCTGGAGGATCTCCTCCGTAGCCACCACGGTGATGATGTGGCCGTCGATCAGGACCTTCCTGTTCTTGATGCCCTCGGGCATCGTCCTCCAGATGGCCCCCATGATCTCGCGCATATCCTCCTCGCCGGATGATATCTCGATCTCTGCGAGCTCCTCCTCCTTGGCGCCGGCGACATCGAGGTCGAAGCGGGTCTGCTGGACCACGTTGCCCCTGCCGTACTTCGCCCAGAGGGCGGAGAGGATGTCCGGAGCGTAGCGCTCCTGGGTGATGGTGATGTGGACGCCGTCGATCTCCATCCTGACGTTGGCGGCGTCGGGGATGACCTTCCTGGACGGCGCCGCCTTCAGGACCACGGAGAACACGAACAGCGGATCCGCGGGCTTCAGCAGCAGCTTCACCTTGTCTATCAGCGTGGCCTTGTTCAGGTCGCCCATGATCTCCTCGAAGAGCTTCGAGTAGGCCTCCGAGCCGTACTTGTCGTCTCCGATGACTTCTATGTCCATGGGCCTCCCTCACAGGAATCCGGAGCTCAGCAGGGCCCCTCCGACCGCTCCGATGTACTGGGAGTCCGGTGGGACGATGGGCTTCTCGCCCAGGACCTCGCCGATGGCGGTGACCAGACCGGAGATCAGCGATGTCCCGCCGACCTGGATGATCGGGTGCCTGACATCGATCTCCTGCAGCTGCTGCTCGTAGACCTGCTCCGCGACGGAGTGGCACGCGGCCGCCGCCACATCCTCGAAGCTCTTCCCCTCTCCGAGGGTGGTGACCAGGTCCTGTATTCCGAAGACCGAGCAGTAGGAGTTCATCTTGGCGTTGCGCCAGTTGCCCTTGTCGGCGATGGCACCGAGTTCGGTGACGTCGACCTTGAGCCTCTTGGAGGTCATCTCCAGGAACCTCCCGGATGCTCCGGCGCAGATTCCGCCCATGGTGAAGTTGTCCGGGACGCCGTCCCTGACGGTGATGGCCTTGTTGTCCATCCCTCCGATGTCGATGATGGTGGCCTCTCCCCTCTGCCTGTCGGC
>CAMMYR010000206.1 GCA_946528255.1 uncultured Methanomicrobiales archaeon
TTTATATACTGCCAGCTGGAGAATCCGTAGGCTCGATGATGGATGGATTCTCCATCCATAGTTTTGGCTGCAGAAACAGGTATCGGGAATCCGTAGAACGCTGATGGATCAAGCGAAAAGGCTTGCAGCGGCGACGAAAACGACGAATACCATGATCCCGACCATGCCGTATGCGAGAATCTTCTTCCTGGTGTCGGCTTTCATTGTTATCAGACTCGTGATATGATTCCCCATAATAACCTTTTCACAGGCGCAGCACGGGAACTAGGAATACGGAGCGCTTGGCGGGATCCCTAACCTTGGATGCCATCAGCTGCTGGACTTCGTTGTAATCCTCGGGGGAAACCGCCAAAGGCGCCCCGTGGTGTATCAGCACATCCTCCCAGCGCATGTAGCCTGCGTATACGGGGTTGTGGAGGATGTTGCGGAGATTGAACTTGTTCCATGGGTTGCCCTTCCTGGTAAGGTCGCCGGAGCGGTTCAGCTCGTAGCAGATCATCTCCATGGGTGTGCCCTGGAGGTACATGGAGAAGATCTTAGAGACTATCGGCAGCTCCTCGTCCACTGCGGCCAGCTTGCCGTCCTGCAGGGTGTACCCGAAAGGCGGGGTGAAGCCCATTGTCCCCTTGTCGGAATCCGTCTTCTCCAGGGTCTCGGCCTTCTCCCTCATGCCGATATATGTGCGCTCCCCGGTCTGCTCGCTCTCCAGCTGCGCTATGCGCTGGATTATATCCGTGGCGAAGCGTCCGACGGCATTGGAGGTATCCAGATTCTCGTTGACCGATGCGAACTTCTTCCCGTTCTTCTCCAGGGCCTCCATCATCGCCATGAAGTTGCGGAAGTTCCTGTGGATACGGTCCATCTTCAGGACCAGCAGCACGTCCCATTCGTCCATCTCGGACATCATCCTGCGGTATTCCGGACGGTTGGTGTTCCTGCCGGAGTACCCCTCGTCCATGTAGACGGAGTATGGGGTCCACCCCTGTGATTCGCAGTAATCGAGGAGGCGCTGCCTCTGGGCATCCAAGGAGTACCCCTCCATGGCCTGCTCCTCCGTGGACACCCTCAGATACAGCGCCGCGCGGCGGCTCTCGGTATCCTCCAGATGGTCCTCCGGGCCCATGACGGAGACGAATGATTTCGACTCGCGGTCCAGCCTGCGGAGCATCATGGCGTAGTTCATCTGGGTGGTGTGCACCACGCTGATCCTCGCCGCGACGATGCAATCCCAGGAGTCCATCTCCGCCATCATGCGGATGTAACCGGGGCGCTTGTTGTCCCTTCCCGAGACGCCGAGATCCTCGTAGACGCTGACTACATCCCATCCCTCGGATAGGCAGAAATCCTCCAGGACCAGCCTCTGATCCTCCGCGGAAGGGCCTTCCTGCCCTTCGGGGGGCGTTCTGATGTACAGAGCCGCGCGCATCTCATTCGAGCTCTAGAGGGCCGTTCAAGGCCTCGTAAACGGACCTTTCTATGATGGGCTTGTGCTCGCACTTGCGGACGATGCCGTCCCACCTGCCGTATCCGATGTACAGCGGGTTGTGGATGATGTTGCTGATGGTCTGCCTCTGCCATCTCCCGCCCTTCTTGGCGGGTATACCGGCGTCGTTTAGGCTGGCGGCTATCTCACCGAGGCTCAGGCCCTGAGAAGCTAGCGAATAGATGGCGCGGACGGTATGGGCCTCGTCCTTCTCGATAAGGAGCTCCCCGTCCTCGTAGCGGTATCCGTATGGATGCCCGGATCCCAGGTTCCCGGTGGTGGTGGACGCCTTGTAGGCCATTGCCATGTGCACCCTCTCCCCGGTCTGCTCGCTCTCCAGCTGAGCTATGCCCTGCATGATGCCCATTACGAACCTCCCCATGGCGGTGGTGGTGTCGAACTTGTCCTGCATGGAATTGAAGTGCTTGTCGTGGGCCTTCAGATCGTTCATCATGACGGTGAAGTTGAGGCTGTTCCTATGGATACGGTCCATCTTCATGACCAGGATGGTATCCCAGCTGTCCATCTCGTCGATCATCCGGTTGTACTCGGGCCTCTTGGTGTTTCTGCCCGAGTACCCTTCGTCCCTGTATATACCCGCGACCTCCCAGCCGCGGACCCTGCAGTAAGCCTCCATCCTCTTGACCTGTGCATCGAGGGAGAAACCCTCCATGGCCTGGTCCTCGGTCGAGACCCTGGCGTAAAGCGCAGCACGCATTGTGCATCCATCCCGTGAGTGAATGGGGGTTCGAAATATAAAAAGTTGGTTAAGCTACCGCCTTAACTAATTACAAAAATCATAAAAAAAGGGGCCGGAGCCCCTTGGTTTCGCATTATCACATCATGCCGGGCATGCCGCCGCCGGGGGGTCCTGCGGGCGCCGGAGGGGCCCTGCGGGAGGCGATGACATCGTCGATCCTGAGGATCATGTTGGCGACCTCCTCGGCGGAGTTGATGGCCTGGACCTTCACCCTGAGGGGCTCCACGACGTTCTTGGCGAGCATGTCGACGGCCTCTCCGGAGTCGAGGTCGATTCCGA
>CAMMYR010000207.1 GCA_946528255.1 uncultured Methanomicrobiales archaeon
CAGCAGCGTGTAGTACGAGATAGAGAAGGCGGCCCGCAGCGTCGGGGCCAAGGTGGTCTATCCCGACGTATCCGCGGCGGACATCGAGCTCGCCGTGGAGAGGTTCGGATTCAGGCCCAGGTCCGCGCAGCTCAAGCTGATGATCGCAAGGGCGGTCCAGCTGGCCGACGGTAACTACGATGCCGATGCCGTGTTCATCACCACCTGCTTCAGGTGCGCCGAGGCCGCGCTGGTAAGGAACGAGGTCAGGAGATTCATCCAGGAGAACACCAACCTCCCCGTGGTCACTTATTCGTTCACTGAGAGGCTGAAGGCCTCCCAGCTGCTCACCAGGATGGAAGCGCTGGTCACCATCGTCTCCAGGAAGGAGCTCCTCGCAAGGGAGAGGCAGAGCGGACTGACCGTCGGACTGGATTCGGGATCGTCCACCACCAAGGCGGTGGTCATGCTCGACAACAAGATCATCGGAAAGTCGTGGACGCCCTCGCACAACGTCGTCGAATCGGCGACACAGGTGCTCAACGAGGCGCTGGCACAGGCCGGTTACGAGTACAAGGACATCGAGGCCATCGGGACCACCGGATACGGACGTTTCACCCTCGGACAGCACTTCGGGGACAAGTGCAAGCTCGTTCAGGAAGAGCTCACGGTCAACTCCAAGGGAGCCGTCTGGCTCGCCGACAGGCAGAAGGGAGAGGCCACCATCATCGATATCGGAGGAATGGACAACAAGGCCATCACCGTCCGCGACGGTATCCCGGACAACTTCACCATGGGAGGCGTCTGCGCGGGAGCGTCCGGACGTTTCCTCGAGATGACCGCCAAGAGGCTGAAGATCGAGGTCACCGACCTCGGAGCGCTGGCCGACAAGGGCAACTGGAGGAACGCCAAGATGAACTCCTACTGTTCGGTCTTCGGTATCCAGGACCTGGTCACCACCCTCGGAGACGGAAAGAGCTTCGAGGATGTGGCGGCAGCGGCATGCCACTCCGTCGCGGAGCAGGTCTACGAGCAGCAGCTCCAGGAGATCGATGTCAGGCACCCGATCATCCAGGTCGGAGGCACATCGCTGATCTCCGGACTGGTCACCCAGGTCGGAGAGGTGCTGGGAGAGAAACCCATCGTCCCCGAGAACTCGCAGTTCATCGGAGCGGTCGGAGGAGCGCTCCTCAGCTCGGGATTCCTGTGAGGTATCGTCATGGATGTAGAGGTAGTCGGCACCGACCCGTACGGGGATGCGGCCTACAAGGCGCTCTTCGAGGGCATCATCGGTGACATCGGCAAGACCTTCATGATCGAGGGAGCGAAGCTGATCCTCAAGCCCGAGGTCCCGCTCTTCATATTCTCCGTCATGCTCAGGAACGTGCCCGGAGGGAAGACCATCTCCACCGTGGCATCGTTCAGGCAGGAGCGCGAGGATCTCCACATGTCCATATCGGAGGAGCGTTACGCTCCCGACGTGCTGGCACAGCTGTGGAAGATCTACGGGAGGAGCAAGGTCGAGCAGCAGACGAGGTTCGACCTGATCATCCACGGAGGCAAGACCGAGGAGGTCGAGAAGATACCGATATCCTCGGGAGAGGCCGTGATCAAGGAGATCCTGGGAGCCGTATGGAGGGCATTGCCCGAAGGCATCAGGGTCAGGGAGACGCTCATCGACGACAGGGTCGTCACGGTGATCGCCACGGAGGAGATCATGAGGCCGGAATTCATCGAGGAGGGTACTGCACTCCACAAGGAGAGGGTCGAGATCGCCAGGAGGGAGAAGGATGTTTGAGGTCGTGAAGTACGACGGCGGAGTGTACCGCTCCGCGGAACTGTTCGAGGCCATCGAGGACGTCGGAGGCACGGTGCTGCACCAGATACGCAGCGCACAGATGCTCACCGTCACCATGTCGATACCCGAGGAGGACCATTCGGTCATCCAGGAGATATCGACGGAGATCGGAGGGGACCTGAGGAGCGTCCCGCTCGCAGGTACCGAGATAGCCGTGGTCGGATGCACGCTGGGAAGGCACCACATGCCCCACCCCATCTGCGACATCGCCGAGGTCCTCAGAGAGGGCGGATCCATCTCCGTCGTCATGGGCCTGGCGAGAGGAAGGGGAAAGAACACCTCGCAGATCTCCAGGAAGGAGATCGAGATCCTCAACGAGTACGACGCGGTCATATTCATGCTGGGCAACTTCAAGCCCTGCGTGGAGACCAAGAGGTTCCTCATCGAGGACATCGACGCCCCCGTGATCCTGGTGTCCGGTCCGATGCCCGACGGCATGGACGACTGCTGCCAGGCGATCGTCGCCGGCGTCGGAAGGAAATGCGAGAGGATGAAGTCCGCCGAGGAGAGGGCCAAGCTCGCCGAGATCTCCAAGGCGGTCAACGATGTCATCGCCGAGAGGAAGAGGCTCCTGGAGGAGGACCCGCTGTTCATCCACCCCGCCGAGCTCAAGCAGCTGCTGGAGACGTACGAGCCCATCGACATGTGCCTGCGTCCCGCACCC